>JBDRAY010000131.1:0-10079 GCA_043823295.1 Methanobacteriota archaeon
TCCTGCATTACATCGCCATACTCTTCAGGCCAGACAAATGCCTTTTCATCAGAAGTTTTATCATCAACAAGACTATTCCCACACTTAATGTTCTCCTTTAGTGTTGGTAACCTATGCTTTCTTTCAGCAAGTTTCAGCAAAAGATTAAGTTGGGCTATTTCTACGGCTTTTGGATCTAAATCTACGCCAAAGATATTATTCCTTAATACTTGTGCCTTACGGGTGAATATACCAGATTCATCAAGTTGAGTTTGATGGCTTCTACCCTCTTTTTTATTGTAATACTCATTTATGAAATCAAATGTCTTCAACAGAAAGCTACCACTCCCACATGCCGGGTCAAGTACTCGTATTTTTCCTGGCTTTACTTTTTTATCCTTCAAAAGTTCGCCTAGTGTATTTCTTACAATATAATCCACGATGTATGTGGGAGTGTAATAGATACCTTGTTCTTTTTTATGAGTTCTTCCATCCTTTAATTTAGCTGATTTTGGTGTTTTCTTAAGGATATGGCTTAGGTATTGTTCGTAGATGTTACCAAGAACATCAGCATCTATTGCAGCGAAATCATATTCAACAAACCTACCTGGAGAGTAATACAAACCATGTATTATAGTTAAAATTACATCATCACTAATCTCGATATTATCGCACTCATGTTGGTCTTCCTCTGTTTCTCCAAAAAGTTTGCTATTGTAACTTTCGTTATAGTATGAGAATATGTCTTTGAGTTTTTTGTATATGTTTTTTGTTGACGTGCGTTTGAGCATCATCAACTGGTTTTCCTCGATACCAATATCTTCTGTTTTACGTATGAATATCAGTCTGTCGATTATGCGTTGCACAATCTCATCTACTTCATAGTCTTCGTATTTTGTACCATACCTTCGAGCAATGTCTTTTGAAAGGAGTTCCCTCCAGTTATTCAAATCTTGAAATAATTGTTCATCTATGGGGATATTCCTTTTCTTACGACCTTCTCTTTCAGCTTTTTTATCTAATTCTCCACTAATGAAGGCATCCTTTGATAGAAGCCAAATATCTTCAAAGTTCTCGTCAAATACATCAATGTTCCATAGTTGTAGATTTCTAAAAGGTTTGATACTGTTCTCTTCAGCATAAAAGATTTTAAGGCCCTCAAAATCAGTTAATGCAGCCCAACTAACTTTCTTATTGTATGCATATTTTATAGCTTGTTTAGCGTAAGCTTCCTTATCTAAATCTTCCTTGATGGCCTTAGCTTCAACAATTAACTTCGATATTCCGTTAATTCGAAGAGTATAGTCAGCCCGCCTTTGCTGGATACGCTCCTCCTTGATAACCTCATCAGGAAACTTATCACCTTTAACGTCCCAACCTAGATGTTCAAGGAGAGGCTCTAAGAACTTAGATTTTGTATCAGATTCACTGATTTTATGCCACTTTACTGTATGCAGATTATATTTCTCAACCAGACCCCTAATCTTCGCCTTAGATGTCTCTTTATCCACCATACAATAAGAGATATATAATCAAAAGAAAAAAAGTGATCAAATATACTTTTTGTGCAAAATTGCTTCTTGCACAAAAAGTCATGGGTTTTCCATACTTTTTGTGCAAGGCCTTCAGAACCGGCAAGTATTTATATTAGTTTGTTGTATATTTCTAACATAATGTTTGTTTTTTTTAACATTTTGTGCGATATATGGCACAGGGGGTTTTTGTGATGGGTTTGTTAATCCCGATTATTGCGGTGCTTGTGGTTGCCCTGCTTGTTGTGGCATTATGGCAGAGGAGGAAGAATCCGGGCAGGAGACCCGAGTACAAGATGTTTTTCATCTTGGGTATTGTGTGGCTTCTCATGGGCATTGCTACCGACAACTCGGCCTTCACGATACTGGGGCTCATATTCGTCATAGCGGGAGCCACCAATAAAGACAAGTGGGGGGGAAAGGAGGCTGTAAAATGAATGATAAAACAAGATTGAAGTTGAGTCTAGGGCTATTAATTGTGTTTCTCGCAACCACTGCTTTATATTTGAAATCATCGTGGCCGTTGGAAGCGAAGGAATTACTCACGATGCCCATCGCACTCATCATCGCAGGATTTGCATCAATATTTATCATAACTAATTGGCGTAGTGTGAAATCGGGGCTTCCAATCGAAGACGAGTATACTAGGAGGCTCGCGCACAAGGCAGGCTACTACACTTGGCTCATTACGATTTACATTGCCCTGGGAGTGGGTTGGGTGGCGGACGACATCCCAGGTTTCGCACCCAGGCACGGTGCAACCGCAGTCCTCCTTTTATCGGCACTCACGTATTTCATAGTCTACTTTTACCTGAAGATGCGAGGCGATTCATGATGGATAAAACAGTCTACCGTTTCGGCGCGGGCATGATATTCCTTTTTATGGGGCTCAGCCTGTCTCTCAAGGATTATAATCCCGCGGTAGGGGCCGCGACGATGACCTTCGGGCTCATATACATCCTGAATGCCGTGAAAGTGAAGGTGCACGGGCAGGCGGCCGTCAAAGGTGACGAGCGAACTCGCAAGCTCGGCGCGTGGGCTGCAACCTACAGTTGGTTTGCAACGCTTATGGGAGTGAGCATACTCTACTGGCTTGTGCGATTGGGAAGGGTGGATCTTGCGGCTGAAGACGTGTTGGGAATCCTGATTCTTTTCATGACGTTCAGCCTACTCTTCTTCAGGATGGTGGTCGCGCACAAGGGGGATGTTTCGTGAAGACTAGGATGAAGGAGTTTCGGGCGCGCTATGACTTAACCCAGGAAGATTTGGCAAGGAAGGTGGGAGTACGGAGGGAGACGATATTATTTCTTGAGAAGGGGAAATTCAATCCCAGCTTAAAGCTCGCCCACGACATTGCGAAAGCCCTGGACGCCAAGATCGATGAATTATTCATATTCGAAAAGTGATCTTCCGGCCCCTTAAATCCCCTTTTTTCTATCGCCGTACCCAGGCAGACCAAGTAGTTAAAGTCGTAATTCCCAATTCCTCAGTTACACTAACACCACGATGAAAAAGATTCCGACAGGCGTTCCCGTCTTGGACAGGGAGCTTGCCGGTGGCATCCCGGAAGGATATAATATTGTTGTAAACGGAGAGCCAGGGTCAGGAAAATCGTATCTCACATAGTACATGCTTTACTCCATGATGAAGCAAGGCTACCAATGTATTTTCGTAACGACAGACCGCACTGCGAACGCCATTAAAGAGCTTGCCGACGAAGCGGGCTGGGAGTACACCAAGCTTTTTGAAGAAGGAAAACTGATTTTCATTGACGCCCACTCGTGGAAGGTAGAGCAAGATTCCAATGAGAAATATAGTCTTGAAAGTTTGTCGGATTTCATCGGACTCTCGAAGATGATGGGAGACATTAGGAAAAGCCGTGGGACGAACAAGGTCGTTGAAGTAGTAGACTTGTTTTCAGAGTTGTTCATTTACGCTGATGAAAACAGCGTGATACAGCTGCTCGAGATGGTTTGCGCAAGGGCTCGGGCGTCCAAGACTGTTTGTTTTTTCGTGTTGAACGACAAGATGCAGTCTGAAAAAGCGTTAACTTCAATCGAAGCATTGACTGAAGGGACGATACAGTGTTTCAAGGAGGGTGCGGTAAACTCGATAGAGATCAAGAAGATGGAGGGCGTCCCATTAGACTCGAGGAAGATTTCAATACCTCTTTCCAAGGGTAAAGACGGGATAGTAAGACCCAGATAAATTGAGGGTTACCCTGTTTTTACTTTATGGCGTGATTAGTAACCAATACAATGCACGATCAACCTGACCCTCAGGAAGAATTACTAACTCACGTCCGCTTCATCGCAGGACTTCTCGCAGGACTACTACTTAGCATTCTATTGGCCTGGCTGTATCTGACGAAAGTCATGTTTCAAGTTCCAACATACGTTTTCCCGCTCATCATCCTAGTAGTCGCCTGGAGCGTGGGAAACACCAAGGTCAGGGTTAAGAAGGGGAGGGCGGAAAAGATAGTGGTCCTGGCGTCAATACTCGCAATTTTAGGAATTCCATTTTATGAAGGTGAGGGAGGGGACGTATTGAATCTCTCACTCGTCTTTGCAGTAAGCTATTTCGTGATAAGCGCTTTCCTAGACCTCATTGAAGTGGGAGTGACAGTCGCACTATCAGTCCCCGCATTCATCATGTTCACGGCGTTAATGGTTTGGTGGTGGGCGAGGGAGGAGCGAGCCCTCCTGCTTGTGATTTTTTCACTTGTCTTTACAGTAATCGTGATTTGGATTCTGGGGGACATGGTGATGTCTAAGGCCCAGCCAGACCACTCTTCCAGTTGAAAAAGAGTCACTCGTTAAACTTGACTTATCATGCAGTAGCATCCGCAATTGTCTTGTGG
Organism: Methanobacteriota archaeon; assembly: GCA_043823295.1. GTDB lineage: Archaea > Altiarchaeota > Altiarchaeia > IMC4 > SCGC-AAA252-I15 > SCGC-AAA252-I15. The sequence continues at coordinate 4,372 of JBDRAY010000131.1, forward strand.
TCCGCAAGAATCAGATTCTGGGATTAAGCAGGGGCTAATCTCAATCTCCTCGGGAGTTGCGTCGGAACTTTTCTTGCACGTGCCGAGGGCGTAGCCTGATTCAACGCACTGGGAGTGACACTCCTTTTGAAAGGTAGAATCTGTTGGGTCAGAGCCACCCCCTAAAGGAACACAATTTGCCCCATTACTATTGAAAAACGCCCATTCTTCACAGGACCTGCCGTCAGGCAAATCACAGTATCCACTCTGGCCTTCAGGGGGAACATCAACAATACTTACAGTCCCACCCTGCTCGGCGCAGTAAATTGATGCGGGATTAGCAATGCCAACAACGGGAGGTCTAGGAATAACAACAGTCTCCTTGCCGACTGATGAATCGGAAACAACCCAACCCTCAATTGAAACTAAAACAGTGTAGACGTCAGTTTCGGGAAGAACATCCGAATCAGCCTCAAACATTACGTTAACAGACCAGCAACCAAAACAACGAGCCTGCAAGACATCAATTACCTCAAGATTCCGGCCATTACGGGAAGAATAGTAATCCAAATTCAAAACATAACCTCGCGCAATATCAGAAGCCCTATTCACACCAGCGTCTGATGTAACAGGCACGTCGTCTCCAGGGCCCCCGGAAGGGGGAGGAGGAACCGGAGCGAAATCATCACCTGAAAGCTCTCCGGAAAGGACACAGTAGCCTAAGGCGTCCGCGATGCCGGGAGGAGCCCTACACTCATATCCGATAGGACATGCAAGACTTTCAATACCACCACACTCGCAAAGCTGCTCGCACATTAAAGTGCATGCAATACCATCCTTGCCTTGATTGTCTATCATGCACTTGCTCGAACACTCATTGAAGTTTCCTCCAGAAGAATTGCACAAGATAGCATCCATTGGGCAATACTCCTGCCAAGTTCTAAGACACTTTTGTTTTGCAGGACACCAAGAGTATCCGGCCGAACCGATACAGCCGTGCTCGTCCCTGTCTCCACCAACGATAGGATCATCTGGCGAGGGTTCATCCGTTAATATTTCAGTGAAAACACGCCCTTTTGAGTCTACACACTTTCGAGGATGACTCTCCTGAACATCATATCCTGCAGCAAGACAGTCTTCAAAGCTTGCGACAGGAACCTCTTTTTTAACACAACCAGAAAAAACAACGGAAACCAAAACCATGCAAAACAAAAACCTGAATTTCATGTTTAATGAATTTATAAAGCATAATAAAAATCCAATGCATTTCATACGGTCTGGACCGAAGAGACTAGTGATGGAAAAACACCCTGAATTTTAACTTACGCATAATCTTAAGTTGGGATAAATGAGTTTCCATACCCACCAAACCCAAGATTACGAGAAAACCGCCTAAAATCTGATAACCCGCCAACGTTTCCCCTAAAAACAGCCAAGCGAAAAAGGAACCGAAAACAGGAACGCTAATCGAAGTAAGCCCGACGTTCGTGGCACTAGCATGCTCGAGCGCGTAATACCACAATAATTGTACGAATAGTATTCCGATTACTGCAAGGGCGATGAGATATGATGCCGTCTCGAAATTGAAGGTCACTGATGAGACGTCTCCGAAGGCTAATGTGAGGAGAATTAAACCAGCCGCCAGGTTTCGTACTACGACTAGGACTTCAGGTGGCAGGTGATGCAAGTATTTTTTCATCAAAACCGAGGATGAGGAAAACATTACTGCTGCTGCTGCGATGTACAAGTCTCCGGGAAGAAAACTGTATGATATTGTGAACCCTCTAGTAAAGATTGTGACAAGCCCGGTAATCATTAAAGTAGTCCCTAGAAACTGGTGTAGAGTCATTTTTTCACCGAGAAGAATCCAGGCGAAGAATGCTATGAGAAGAGAGTTCAGCCTCAAAATTATGAGCCCATTCGCAACGGCAGTCGTCTTTAAGCCGGTGAGGTAAGTTAGGGGGCCTAAAACCCCGACCATCAACACAATCCACGCCAAAATTACGCAGTCCCTCCTTCCAATGCATTTTAATTCGCCCAACTTGTGAAGGGACTCCATCGCAAGAAGGAGTAGGAGGCCTGCGATAATGCTTCTTATTGCTGCAAGAGCCAACGGGGAAAGAGATTGCAGAAGTGTTTTCTCAAAGACGGGGGTTAAGCTAAAGCAAATACAGGCCAATAGTGCAGCAGTAACACCCTTCAAATTCGATCACCGGATTGGTTTATGAATTAGCCGGAAAAATAAATAAATCATTCTACATGCTTAGCCGTGAATATACCGACTTCGTACAAAAAAACCATTGGAATCCCAAGGATTAGTTGGGTTATGAAAGAGGGGTCGGTTACGATGGCCGAGACGATGAATGACGCGAGTATTGCATGACGTCTTTTTTCGGATAGCTGTTTGGAAGTAACACTTTTCAGCTTAGCCAGCAAGGCGGTTAAAAGAGGCCATTGAAAGATCAATCCCGAGATTACCATCAAAGTGAGCGACAAGTCGATGAGCGCAGATAGTGAGAGCATTGGAGTCGCGATTGGAGTTGCAAAGCCAATCAGTATTTTATAGGAAATTGGGAGTAGCACCTGATATGCAAAAAGGCACCCCATGAAAAAAAGCATTATTGAAAAAAACAGTGAAATGGAAAGGATTTTTTTCTCTCGTTTTTCAAGAGCTGGGAGTGTGAATTTTAATGTGTGATATAGGATTATTGGGGAGGCTGCGAGAAATCCCATGAGAATCGATGTCTTGAGCCTGACTAAAACAGCCTCAAACGGCGTTAATACTATGACGTTAAACTTGAATCCGCCGAGGAGCTGATCCTCAACGATGAGCAGTAGTCGATCAGTTAACGGGTAAAAAAGGATTGAGAAGAAAAATATGGTGGCGCAAGAGATTATGATTCTTCTTCTAAGCTCCTCAATGTGTTTTATCACGGATTGTTTCTCAGACATGGTTGTTTAATTGTTTGATTGATTTACATAAAATAATACCATAATGTGCAGTTTGGTGGGTTATAGTTTTATTTTTAAACTTTCATTCAGAGTACAGAATCATGTTGAAACTAACGCGCAACGAAAAGACTGTTTTGAAATCCTTGATCGAGAATGGGAGGGTCTCAGACTCGGAGATCGCGAAAAAACTGGGGATTACCGCCCAGGCCATCGGAAAGATTCGGAGGAAACTGGAGAAAACGGGGGTAATCACGGGATATTCCACAAACATCGACTACGAGAAACTGGGCATAAAGGCCTTTGCAGTTGCGTTATTCAAGTATTCCCCCAAATTCATCGGCAAACTCAGTGAAGACGACATTAAAGACCGGGTTAGGGGTCCGAATATCATCAACTTTTTCAGAGTGCCTGAAGGGGATGTGACCCACATCGTCTTGTACGGCTTTAGAAGCCTTGACGAACTCGACAACTACTTCCACACCCTCCAGACCGAGCGAGGACACATAAGCGAGATAAGAAAGCTTTTCGTCTTCAGTGCTAAAAGCCTTATGAAGAGTTCGCCTCAGGAACTTTTCTTAAAGATTATCGACGAGTTGGGAAAAGAGACTCTTGCACGACCATTAAAACCCAAACCGATTAAAAGCGATTTATTTTAAATTCAATGTGAAACCCACACCCCCAACCCTGAAAGAGCGAAACCGCTACATCGCATTCGAGCTGACTTCAGAAAAGAAGCTTGCCCGGGACGCGGTCGTGAAGTCGCTTTGGAACGTCGTCTTAAGGTTTCTGGGTGAATGGGATGCGGGAGACACAGGGTTTACTGTGATAGAATGGGATGCCGAGAAAGACCGGGGGATCGCAAGAACCGCCCATAAAAGCCTACCAAAAGTTAAGGCTGCACTAGCACTCACAACCAAAATCGGAGACCAGAAAGTAAGGCCGAGAATCCTCGGAATCTCAGGAACACTGAAAAAAATAAGGGAAAACTGGCTGAAAAAAACGAAGTAAATTGGTCCCGATGGGATTTGAACGAACCTTTTTCCTTCCCCCCCTCCCGCTGAGACGCCGCCCAAGTATATGAAAGATTCAGGGCCGTCGAATTTGACTTCCCCGTCCACGCGGACGCCGCCGTCCAAGTTGACTGAAGAATCGTGTAGGACTAGAACCCTGCCGCCGGAAACGTTCAAACCGCTTTCGGAACTCAAATTGACTTCACTATTCCAGACTTCAGTTGAATACTTGACATCCCAGTCGCCTTCCGCAGGCGGCGGGCTGCCGGAAAACAATCCCGCGACTTCCACTGCCGCGTGCGGGCCCGGACTGTTGCCAGTGCCGTACGTGAAAGAGGAGACTACGCCGCCAGAGTCAACTTCCAACAGATTCCCTACCGCATCATAAGTGTAAGACCGGTCGAAGCCGTCGGATTCGGAGGCGGAAGTAATGCGGTCGAGGCTGTCATAACCGAAAACCTGCATGTACGAGACCCCAAAACCGGAAGTGATGGACTTTATGTTCCCGACGCCGTCGTAAGTATAAGATAAGTCTTGGAAGCCAGGAGTCGTAATACTCTGCAACCGGAAATCATCGCCGAAGAAACCTAAAGTCGTCTGCAAGCCGTTCACGTAATCCTTCTGCATGACACGGCCGAAGGCGTCGTACGTGAAGGAGGCGACGCCCGGAATAGACTGTAATAAGCCTTGGTCATTGTAGTCATACAAAACCTGCCCGCCGTCGGGGTAGACGACACTAGTAACCCGGTCCATGCTGTCGTAAACCTTGTTCTTGATCCAAGTGCGGCCGTCCGCCTGCCAGGACTCCTGGACGGGCCTGAGCCTGTCGTCATAAGAGTATGAGACCGAGCCGAACGGTCCTGAAACAGACGAGAGGGTTCCGAGCTTAAGCGTGTCGTAAGAGTAGGAGACGTCCGCATCGCTTGGATAATCTATCATCAATACCCTATTAAGTTCCTCGTAAAGATAGTCGACGGAGACGCCGCGGCCGTCCGTCTGCTGGATGAGGTTGCTGACCGCATCGTAGATGTAAGACCAAACGCCTAAGTCGGGGTCGTCCAAGCCGACCTTGCGGCCCATACTATCATATGTGAAAGAAAAGACGTTGCCCAAGTGATCGGTTATCCGGGTTAACTCGTCGCGGAAATTGTAGTCGTAAGTGGTAGAGTATGTTTCCCCATTATTATTCTCTTCCACGTCCACAACCCGTTGGTATGCATCCAGGCGATAAACTTTTTCGTGGCTGTTTTCATCCGTCATCGTCATCACCCAGCGGTTGTATTCCACCAGCTTCCTGCTGCCATCTACCACATTGTTATTTCCAGTTCATCGTAAGCCTTGCTTAGTATCAGATGGTACATAGTATCCGGGATGACTACTTCCCCGTCTCCCTTGTTTCTTATGTTGATTAGTCCTGCCCCGACTATCATTTTTTACCGCCTCGATAAACTTTAACGCAAAACCTGTTTAGTTTTTTCACGAATAACAGGTAGTCTCCATCTTGGATTCCGTTTTCCAATATAAAGGATTTAGGTATCACCAAGCTTTTCCTGCTTTTTAAAATCCTTGCAGAATTCTTTGTTACACGATTGTGTAATCTTGGCGGATGAATTCTTTGTTTTATCGTTTCCATGTTACACTTTCAAGCACCCCTACTGGAGCGCATATGTTACGCCGTTATCCTATAAAAAACAAATTTCTTTGGAATGCCTGAAAGTGCAGTTTAATAAGGTGATTCAGATTAGTAATTGAGAGTATGGATGAACT
>JBDRAY010000132.1:0-8374 GCA_043823295.1 Methanobacteriota archaeon
ATATTTAAAAACATCGATAATTCGTTTAGCATGGATAGATATGCAGGTGAGTTAGCGAGACATATGTCGGAATATGTCGAAGTGACTAATGTTTCAGTTAATAAAAGAGCCGGGATTAAAGGAAAAGTGTTTGACAAATGGGTAACGTATACGCTCAAGGCAAGGAGGAATCAGGGTAACTGGAACATAATCGTCGATGAAGGGTATTCCCACCTCCTGCTTGGTTTAGACCCAAATAAAACCCTTGTGGTCTGCCATGACGTCAACCCACTACTTCACGATAAAACTCCTCTCCTGCATGTAATAGTCTATAAATTTAAGCTTAGGCTCATGGCGAGGGCAAGACACATAATCGCGATTTCCCAGTACACTAAATCAAGGATTTTAGAGAAATGTCCTTATATAAAGCCCGATAAGATAACAGTCATCTACAATGGTCTTTCAGAAAAATTCAGAGTTATCAATGATACCTCTTTTTTAAATGGTTTTAGAAAAAAATATTGTCTTGAAAACCAAAAGGTGATTCTTCACGTTGGCAACAACGTCTGGTACAAGAATTTTCCCTCATTCATCGAAGCTTTCAAACTACTAGGTGAAAAAGACATTATTTTGGTGAAAATAGGGGGTATTACTCCTGGGGAAAAAAGGCTCCTTGAGGAATATGGGCTAGCTGACAGGTTCCTTCAGATTCAAAACATCGATCGCGAAAAAGAGGAAGATTTGGTGAACTTCTATAATGTCGCTGATGTATTCGTATTTCCTTCAATTTCTGAGGGTTTTGGTTTGCCTCCTATTGAAGCCATGGCTTGTGGGTGCCCGGTTGTTTCATCAAATTGGTCGAGTTTGCCTGAAGTCTGCGGTGATGCGTGTCTCTACGTTGACCCCATGAATCCTAAGGATATTGCTGAAAAGATAAATATGGTGTTTGATGACGAAAAATTACGGAGGGATCTTACAAAAAAGGGATTAATTAACGCTAAAAGGTTCACTTGGGATAAAACAGTCAAAGGAGTAATAAATTTGATGGAAACTTCACCTCACATCTCTGATACGAAAAAATGAGGATCCTGTATATAATGCCTGCCTTCCATCCTTCAATAAAATTTGGCGGTCCAGTAAAAAATATATTTGAGTTGTGCAAACTTCAAGTAAATGCAGGTCATGAGGTTACTGTCTTCACCACTGACCTATACCTTGATGATTCAATTCCGCGAAATGAGGAAATAGACCTCGATGGGCTACGAGTAACCTACTTTAAAAACAATTTTCTGTTAAAAAAAATCAATTCAAGATACTTTTATTCGAAAAAATTCAACAGCCAACTAAAAAAAACGATAAATGATTTCGATCTCGTATCGATCCACGACTCCCGCTCCATAATGAACTATATCGCAGCCTGGGTGTGTACTAAGAATAACATTCCCTACACTATTAAAACCCATGGCACGCTAAACTACTACAATAATAAAGTATTGTTTAAGAAGGTATTCGATCTTCTTTTCACGGGATTCATCCTGAAAAACGCCGCTAAGATATTTCTACTCACCGAGAAGGAAAAAGAGGATTTCCGAAAATTTAATCTTCCAGACGAAAAATTCGCGATTCTTCCTAACGGAATCATTATTTCTAATTACGCCAAACCCCCATCAAAAGGCACATTCAGAAAAAAACACGGAATAAGAAAACAGGAAAAAGTAATCCTTTTTCTAAGCCGCATCAACGAGAGGAAGGGACTGCACGACCTCATCGAAGCCTTTGAAAAACTCAACCTATCCAACACAATACTCGTCATTGCAGGTGATTTTGAAGGATGCTCCAAGAAATATCAAAAACGAATCGAAGACAAGATTCGAAAAAATGACCGGATCGTTTACGTGGGATTATTGGATGAAGACGGTACAAAAACAGCGTTTTGGGAATCTGACCTCTTTGTCCTCCCCGCCCGAAACGAACCTTTCGGCATAGTCTATCTTGAGGCTATGGCATGCGGCTGCCCCCTATTAACCTATTCTAACGCGGGACTGGCAGAGGAATTCCGCAGATTCAAATCGGCACACCTCATAATGGAAAAAGACGAGTTAACGCCCGCCATAACCCAACTCCTATCAGATTTAAACGCAAGAGTCAAATTAATAGAAGGCGGGAAAGTTATGGTGCGGGATTATTTATGGGAACATGTTTTTGAAGGATATGAGAGCCTCTTTCAGAGTCTGGTAATCGGAAAAGATGATTGATATAATTCATGCTACAAAGGAATTCAAGTTAAAAGAAGGTGGGAAAAAATTTTCTCGATTTTTCCAGCGTAAAAACTACAGGTCATAAAGGCTGTTGATGACGTATCCCTCACACTCAAAGAAGGGGAGATATTCGGATTGCTGGGGCCGAACGGCGCCGGCAAGACCACTCTCATGAAGATGGTCTGTGGTTTGATTCAGCCAACACGGGGAAGCATTCTAATTGATGAGTCTCCAATCGAGAGAAACTTGGCTAGGGTGGGTTTGATGCTTGGGAGCACAATAATCTATTACCGTCTTTCTGGATACGACAACCTCGAGTATTTTGCTAAACTGTATGGGGTTCGAAACATTGAGGGTAGGATAGCGGAGTTGTCTAATTTTCTCGGACTTGACGGTTTCCTAAATGAATACGTCGAGATTTACTCTGAGGGGATGAAAACCAAGCTTGCATTGGCGAGGGCTTTAATTCATGACCCAGACATCCTTCTTCTGGACGAGCCGACTTTGGGTTTGGACCCCAAAATATCCTCTCAGATGCGTGAAAAAGTGATAGAACTTAGGGGCAGGGGTAAGACTATCCTTCTTACTACACACTATATGGATGAGGCGGAATTCTTGTGTGATCGAGTAGGGTTTTTGAACAAGGGCAGTTTGATCAGGGTTGACTCGCCGGTTAATCTGAAAAAATCGATTAATAAGGGAAATGCAGACTTATCCGAGGTTTTCATCAAGTTGGCGGGGGAGAATCTATGAACTTTAACCACATCTACGCTATTGCGAAAAAGCAGATTAAATTAGATTTGAGGTTCAAGTATGGCTATTTTTTCGATGCCTTTATAGTACCTTTGAGGTGGTTTGTAATGTTTGCGATCATTTACGGGGGTTTTTTCTCGGAAGGAGCGGATACTTTTGGCATGGTCGAGCGAGAGAATTTTATACAGTTTCTGTTGCTGGGTTCATTGGCCTACTCATACTTTGCTTCTGGTTTTTCTCTTTTCTTATCTAAATTCATTCAGGAGAAATATTGGAAGACCATTCAGGGAATCCTTATCGCACCGTTTAATAAAATGGATTTTATCTTGGGGATGGGGTTGAGCGAGCTTTTGAGGCATATTATCATCACCCCTTTTTTCCTGGTAATACTCTACGCGATTTCGCCTGCTTCCCTCAACTCGATTTTCCTGATTATCATCACAATACTCTTAATGTATTTTGGTGTTTTAGGAATTAGCCTCCTGCAGGGTGTCGTTTACCTGATTAACGAGGATGTTTTGCCATTATTCACTTATCTTTTCTGGATTTGGAGCATTTTCTCGTGTTTTTATTATCCCATCGAGGCAATACCTGCCGTTCTTAGCCCTCTTGTTGAATTGAATCCCATCTATCACGGTCTCGTTATTGTGAGGGAAGTGTGGATTTATGGTACTGTCAGTAACTTTCTATATCATCTTGAATTCGTCCTCTCGTTTGCAATTATTGCACCATTGGTTTCTATTTTCATCTTCAATAAAGTGATTAAAAAATACGGTATAACCGGGTATTGATGGGGGGGTGTTTTTTCACGCATTTTAGAAATGATTATTCTAGGAATCAACGGATATCACGGTGATTCATCGGCGGCCTTAATAATTGACGGCAAATTGGTTGCTGCATTAGAGGAGGAGCGGATTAGGCGGGTTAAGCATTGGGCGGGTTTTCCATCCGAGTCGATTAAATGGTGTTTGGAGGAAGCGAGTGTTGATGTCAGTGAGTTGGATTACATTACGGTGTCTCATAATCCGAGATCTCGGATTCATAAGAAGGTTACCCTGGTTTTGTCGAAGAGGTTTCGGCCGAAATTTATCTTGAAGAGATTAACTCAATATTCTAAGATTGGTAATATTAAGAATACTCTAGCTTCAGAACTTTCTGTAGATGTGGATTCTATTAAAGCCAAGGTTGTGAATGTCGAACATCATCGTGCGCATATGGCCAGTAGTTTCTTTGTCTCTCCTTATGGTGAGGCTGCTGTGGCTTCCATCGACGGTTTCGGTGACTTTGTGAGTACTATGGTTGGTGTTGGAAGAGATAATGAGTTGGAGGTTTTTAATACAGTCGAGTTTCCACACTCCTTGGGCATTTTTTACACTGCGTTGACTCAGTTTCTAGGTTTTTCCAGGTATGGGGACGAGTATAAGGTGATGGGCCTTTCAGCTTATGGGAAACCAAAATATCTATGTGAGATGGGAACGATCGTAAAGCTTACGAATGATGGTTTGTTCAAACTGGATTCTAGTTTTTTCCTCCATGATTCTGGAGGAGTTGATATGACTTGGTTTAATGAGCGACCGAAAATTGGGCGTCTTTACTCTGAGAAACTTGTGAATCTTCTGGGGAACCCACGAGATAAGGGGGGAAAGATGACTAAAAGGTTCAAAGATATTGCGTGTTCAGTTCAGGCGTTGTATGAGGAAGTTTTTTCCCACATACTTAATCATCTTTATGAGAGAACTGGATTAACGAACCTTGCGTTGAGCGGGGGTTGCATTCAAAACAGCTTGGCGAACGGAAAGATTTATGATATGACACCTTTCAAAAGCGTTTATATCCCGCCTACCGCTCATGACGGCGGCACTTCGATTGGAAGCGCTTTTTATCTTTGGAACTCTAAACTTGGGAATAAACGTGTTTTCGTTATGGATTCGCCTTTCTGGGGTCCTAGATTCACGGTTGATTTTATCAGAAAGCTTTTAGACGGAAAAGGTATTGAGTACTCTGTTTTGAAGGAACAAGAGCTTATTGAAAAAGTCGCGGGGGATATAGCTTCAGGCAGAGTTGTCGGGTGGTTTCAGGGTCGCAGTGAGTGGGGTCCTCGGGCTTTGGGTAATCGCAGCATTCTAGCTGATCCGAGAAGGGAGGACATGCGGGATGTTTTGAATCTTAGGGTTAAGAAGAGGGAGTCTTTCAGGCCTTTCGCACCTTCAGTCCTTGCGGAGTTTATTTCAGAGTGGTTTGAGCGTTCTGAACTTGTGCCTTTCATGGAGAAAGTGTATTCCGTAAGGCCCGAGAAGAGGGATTTAATCCCTGCCGTAGTGCATGTTGACGGGTCAGGCAGGCTTCAGACGGTTTCCAATGCTTTTAATCCGAGATACTACAAGCTTATCACAGAATTCAATAAAATCACCGGAGTCCCCATAATCCTTAATACATCATTCAACGAGAACGAACCCATCGTGAACAATCCTAAAGAAGCTCTTGATTGTTTTAAAAGAACTAAGATGGACGTCCTAGTGATCGAAGACTTCTATATAACTTCAAAACCTTAAATAATTATCTGATGACGCATAAGCGACCGTCCAGGATTAAGGGTTTGGTTTACGCGGGGGATTCAATCGATATCGGGCCTCAAAGCTATGAAGTAGCCGATGGTAAAATACTTTTAGGAAACAGTTTTTACTGGGTTTTCTCAGGGGATGCGCTGGAAGGAAAGCGAATTACTGAAGAGCATTTCAAGACTTTAAACGAGGGTCTCCCCCATCCCATACACAACATGCTCCTTTACAAGTGCGGGAGGGTGGGTGCCATAGAATGTCCTGGAGATTTATATAGCGTAGGACCTTTGACTGCGAAGAGTCTTTTCGTAGCGGATGACGTTAGTTCAGCATACGGGGGAATACGGGCGCGTGCCCTATATTCGCCAGCCGGCTCAATTTCATGCATGGGTCCCCTCGAAGTCAACGAGGTTTGGGCTTTCGGGAATATCCTTGCTGGGGGAGTAAAGGCCTCGAAAGTTACCTCACAAAACGGCTCTATCGTAAGCTATATGCAGGATTTATGTGCAGATAACGTTCGCGCATGGGGTGGAAACTGGAGTCCGGACGATAAGTGGGGTCTTGACCCATCCGTTATTGCGCATTTGAAACAGGATTTGGACTGGGACCTTATTGCGAATCTCGGTGGAGAGCCCGTCAAAGTTGCAGGAGAAGAGGTGGGCGGTGTTGTAGCAATAGCTGCTAACATCCGATCTTTAAGCGATCCGACTAAGCCAACCGATTTTTTATGGACTCCCGAAGGTATGGTTTCAGCTTCAAACGCTCGATTACGATGTTTTTTTGCCAAACAATTAAACATTTCAAACAATCTTGATGTATACGGGAGAAGCTATGCCCCCAATGGTGGGAGGATTGGCGGGCAACTACGCCTGCTTGAACATGGAAGCCTGACTCACTGCGAACAACTAGACAAGCAGAAGCCAACTTTCATAGATGACGAGGCAGGCCCAATCGAAGACGTTGAAGAACTCCCCGAGGATCCCAAGTTTCTCCTAAAAAATTGGGGTGACAGGGGGGACTTACGATTAGGGGGTAGAAGACAAGGCTCCCGAAAACCCCGCTAGATTAAGCAATCGCCGCGAAAACCTCATTCGCGTGTCCTTTCACTTTAACATTACCCCAAACCTTCATGATTTTTCCTGTTGGATCTATGAGTACGGTGGTTCTGACAGTTCCCGTAAACTCTTTGCCCATGAATTTTTTCAGCCGCCATACTCCGTAACTTTTCTGTACTTCCGAGTCGGGGTCTGATAAGAGTCTTATAGTCAGCTTCTTCTTGTCTATGAACTTTTGGTGGCTTTCACAGGAATCCTTACTCACCCCTAGAATAACAGCATTCTTTTTCTCGAAATCCTTTTTCAAGACGGAAAAATCCAATGCCTCGAGAGTGCAGCCTGGCGTCAAATCCTTGGGGTAAAAGTACAAGACAACCCACCTACCTCTATAATCCTTCAAGCAAACGTTTTTCCCTTCCGCGTCCTTCAAGCAGAAGTCCAGCGCCTTAACCCCCTCTTTCATCATAAATCATGAAAAAACCAGTTCATTGTCGTACCAAATACCCTGGCTGGAAAGAAACGTCAACTGTATCTCAAGCTCCCGCAAATGCTCTTTTTCCGATTCAATCAGAAAGTGGAACATTTTACTTGCACTGTCGTGTTTAATATCGCAGGCAACCTGCTCGTAGAATTCAATAGACTTCTTCTCGATTTCAATTGCTTTTTCAAGTGCTTCAACACCGTCAGTATCTGATTCTGCTGAATCGGGTATGATGCCCTCGGGGTCGGTTCTTTTCAAGGTTTTACACACTAATTTATCGAATAATTCCTCGTCCGAAAGCCAAGTATTTTTCCCTTCAACAGACTCAATCTGTTTTTTCAAAGCCTCTAAATGTTTCTCCTCCTCTTCGGCGAGAAGTGTGAAAACCTTCTTTCCACTTTGATTCTGAGTTTTATCCGCGGCAAGCCTGTAATAGTCCGACTCCTCCCTCTCAAGAGACAATGCAAGTTTGACTGCAGACAATGCTTCCTTGTCCATCTTAACTACTTTGAAGTCCAAAGTCCGTGAATATTACAGTATTCCCGAGCCTTCACTCCATCCGCCTTAATCTCGAATTCTGCTTCAGGAGCGTCGCCCTGATTCAGAAATTTCCTGCATACTTCGTCTCCTGCGATAACTTGGATCCACTGGATGAAGTGTTTCTCCTCCATCGGATGCGGGATTGACCCGACCTTGACTTTAATGCCTTTCTCAGTCTCCTCGACCACTGGAACGTGCTTTTCATTGCCCTCGTCCTCAGATTTCTCGGTTAGAAGCTTCATGTTCTCGTTGCAGCATACTAGAGTCCCCCCTCCACTGTATAGGACTTCGACTATGTTTCCGCAGACATTACATTTGTATACTTCAAGTTTCTCTTTAGTCATCTAGTCTCACCTCAATTGAATTTTTTTGTTGAAAGATACTTGAAAACACTGAGACTGGCGATACAACCTTGACCCGCAGCCACAATTATCTGCCTTTCGGGAACGCTCGAAACATCACCTGCAGCATAAAGTCCGGGAATACTAGTCTCACAGTGTTCGTTGATTTTTATTGCACCCCCCTTGTTGAGTGAAATTTCCCCACCCTCAACTTTTATCTTAGGAGGATTAGGCGCCCACCCTATCTCAATGAAGACACCCTGAACATACAAGGTTTTCTCACTTCCAGATTCCTCTACCTTAATCCCGGATACGAAAGTCTCTCCGAAAACCTCCAAAGTCTTCGTGTTCACGTGGATCTCAACCTTATCAGAGCTTTTCACCTTGTCGATCATGATGGAATCTCCCG
>JBDRAY010000133.1:0-15668 GCA_043823295.1 Methanobacteriota archaeon
TGGGGCTAAGATTTCTGATTTAAAGGATATTGTTAAGGAAAGGGGAATTGTCTGCCCTAAATGCAAGGGTTCTTTGGGAAAGCTCTACGACTATAACATGATGTTTCAGACGTTCATCGGACCGGGAAAATACAAGACAACTGCGTATCTTAGGCCTGAAACGGCTCAGACCACTTACCTAGCCTTTAGAAGGCTTTGGGAGGTTGCTAGGAAGAAACTTCCTTTCGGAGTATTGCAGATTGGCCATTCCTTTAGAAATGAGATTTCCCCAAGGCAAGGCTTAGTAAGGCTTCGGGAATTCAATCAGGCTGAAATACAGTTTTTCATGGACCCAGAGGATAAAACCGCCCCGAAATTCAGTGAAGTCGAGAAAATTAAGATTCAAATAACGGATAAAAAGGACAGGGGACACGACCTCACTTTGAAGGAAGCCCATAAAAAAGGCGTGATAAAAGACAAGGTCATCGCATATCATTTGGGTCGGGCAGTTCAGTTTTTCAAAAAAATTGGACTAAATCCTGACAAACTTAGGCTTAGACAACACCATGATGACGAACGATCCTTCTACTCAAGCGACACGTGGGATGTTGAGTTTGAAAGTGAAAGCTACGGTACGATAGAGCTTGTGGGTATTGCTGATAGGACTGATTACGACCTTTCCGCCCACTCGAAGATTTCGGGCGAGGATTTGTCGGTTAACATTGAAGGAAGGAAGTTCATCCCCCACGTAATCGAAGTCGCATACGGAATAGACCGCCCCTTATACTGCATACTAGAGTCCTGCCTTAAGGTTGAGGAAAAAAGAACTTACTTCACATTCCCCAATCAAGTAGCACCCTACATCTGCTCTGTCTTCCCGCTTGTTTCAAAGGATGGTTTATTGGATAAAGCAATGGAGATTCAATCAAAGCTTAAGAATCAGGGTTTATTCATCCTATTCGACTCCTCCGGAAGCATTGGCAGAAGGTATGCGAGGGCTGACGAGATTGGAGTGCCATATTGTGTTACGATAGACTATGACAGCCTTAAAGACGATTCAATGACAATCAGGGAACGTGACTCGAAAAACCAGAAGAGGATTAGTTTCGATATTCTTTCACAGAAATTAAGAAATACTTTTTCCAGTATTTAAGTGGCTGATTCTTTTAAATGTTTCTGTGTGAAGCCCCTTTCGAATGTCTTCTGTGAAATTTGCTTGGTTATATATTTTAATCCGATCAAATGATTGTGAAAGCACTGGATCGCAGATTATTCTCCTCGCCCACTCACTGAAGTCGTTTTTATCCTCCCGGAAATGGTATAAGATTGAATTCAAATCCACTTTAGTCACTATTTCATTGAATTCGAACAGGTTTTTTGCATAATAACCTGTGTGACTTATCCTGTTTTCCTCACGCTTGTTAAAGTAGAAGGCTTCATCAGAAGATAAGTCTCGGAGACTCCATTCAGGGTTATATTTCGCCTCGCATGTCTGCCAAAAAGTCCTAATGTCACCTGAAACATTCGAGCCCCCGCATACATCCATGTTAGGCCAAATACGGGATCCCGCCTCAACCTTAACGCTCAAACCGAGGATACAATTCGATCCCAAGATAGAGTTTTCCAGTATGTGAGAGTTGGACCCGATATGACAGTTTTCACTAATCCATGCGTTTTCCACAGTATTCCCCCTGCCAACTCGAGTATCACTGAATAATTCAGAACCAATAATCCTTGCCCCCCCCTTTATGATCAGATTCGATCCAATACACGTTTTCGGGCCGATCAAGCAGTCATCCTCAATAATCGAGTTATCCTTTATGACACTAGGCCCGGAAATTACAGAACCCTTTCCGACATAGACGTTTTCCCCAACATAAACTTGTTCTCCCACTTCCCCCAAAATCGTGGCTGAATCAGAAATATTATGACTAACATTTCCAATCAAGTATTCCTTAGCCTGACATAACCCTGAAAGATGGCCGACATCAGTCCAAAATCCTTCAGCAGGCCAAGCATACAACTGCCCTCTACCGCATAAAATCGGGAACAAATCCCTTGAAAAATCGAATTTCATCTTATCAGGAATAAAATCTAAAACCTCGGGTTCAAGAACGTACACCCCAGTATTGATCAAGTTGCTCTTACAATCACTTGGATTAGGTTTTTCCTGAAAGCATTTTACTCCAAAATCCTGGTCTACGACTACCACACCATAGTGTTCAGGGTCGGGGACAGGGCAAACTGCAATTGTTGCAAGCCCTCCATTTTCCTTGTGAAACTTTATGAGCTTGGATAAGTCATAGTCTGTGATATTGTCTCCTTGAATAACGAGGAAAGTCTCATCCAGGATTTGTTCAACGTTTTTAACGGATCCGGCAGTACCAAGGGGGTTCTCTTCTTCAGGATAGATGATATTTACGCCAAATTGTTCCCCGTATCCTAAATGGTTTATAATGTGGTTTTTCAAATAATTTGAAGTTAAAATTATTTCTGACAGACCATATGAATGCAGATACTCTACGATGTATTCTATGACTGGCCTCCCAACCACCTGTATCATGGGTTTAGGACGCGTATAGGTTATGGGCTTAAGCCTTGTTCCGAATCCTCCCGCAAGTATTACAGCCTTCATTTTATTTTACACCCCAGAAAAAGCATGGATTCTGTTCCCAACCACCATGGCACCGGGTATTATTATAGGTTATTTTCGTATAAAAAGAAAATGCAATCGAACATTGTTTAATCACAGGATTGTTTTTAAGCTTTTAAGACAAATATCAACCCTTAAACTTTGAGGTGGTTGATATGAAATCAATCCAAGAACTGGGTTTTTCAGCCGGAATCCTGTATAACGCAGGCAAAGACAAGGAGATGTCAATTACCGAACTGAAAAAAACAAGCGGACTAGATGAAAAAACTTTAAACATGGTGTTAGGTTGGCTGGCTCGCGAAGGGAAGGTAGAATTCATCACTAAAAAGAAAAAAATCTTAATCCGAATATCCGGTTAAAACCATGAGGGTTGCGTTTTTTTCCTGGGAGACACTGAATTCCATACCGGTAGGAGGTGTTGCGGCAGTAGTCACCAAAGTTGCGGAAGCGCTCGCGGCACACGGCCACGAAGTCCACGTCTTTACCAGGATAAGCGCTGGCCAACCTGAACACGAGGAGATTAACGGAGTCTTTGAACACAGGTGCGTTTCTCCAGGTTGCGAAGACTTCATCGAGTACATGGACCACGTCTGCGACAGCCTAACATCATGCTACCATCAAGTGAAAAACGATGTGGGTGAATTCGACGTAATCCACGCCCACGACTGGCATGTCGTAAACGCCGTCGCAAACATAAAGCATAATACTGGCAAAGAATTCGTCTGGACTGCCCACTCCACGGAGTGGGGTAGAAACGGAGGAGCCTTCGCAGACAACTGGTTTAGCGCGCGCGTTAGACACAGGGAGTGGTTGGGAGGCTACCTTTCAAAGGCCGTCACCACCGTCTCCCATTCCATGAAGTGGGAGCTTGCACGAGAATACAATATTCCCGAGGATAAGATAAACGTTATTTATAATGGCATAAACTTCGAGGACTTTCTGGTGGAAGTTGACGCCGGAAAAATCAAGGAGAAGTATGGTATTTGGGCTTTGGATCCCGTAGTGCTTTTCCTGGGCAGGATGTGCCATCAGAAGGGGCCTGACCTCCTCCTTGAGGCAATTCCCGACGTCTTATCGCTTAGAAGAGACATTAAGTTCGTCTTTGCGGGCGGCGGAGACGACATGATACGCCACATCATAGGCAGAAGTCAATACTTGGGCGTCGACGGGAGCATTCGCGTTCTCGGCTACGTCTCTGACGAAGACCGAATAAGCTTGTATAAGGCGTCTGACGTCGTCTGCATCCCTTCCCGAAACGAGCCGTTTGGCATAGTAACCCTTGAGGCTTGGGCATGTGGGAAGCCGGTAGTTGCCGCAGACGTCGGCGGCCCCAGCGAAATCATAGACAACTTTCGGACTGGAGTGAAAGTCTACCTCACACCCGAGAGCATCGCCTGGGGCATCAAATACCTGTTCGGAGACCCAACCGGAGAAAACATGAAAAAAATGGGCGCAGAAGCACAAAAAGAAGTCGAAAAATACGACTGGAAACAAATCGCCAAACAATACAAAAAAGTCTACGAAAAACTATAAACCAAAAAAAAAACCAAAAAATTACGCTTTACACCCCCAAAACGAGCAAAAAACTTAATAAAACACAGGATAATTGTTGTTAGCAGAAATATTACTCGTGCGGGTGCAGTATAAATAAACTGGGTCGTATTAGGTTACCTTACAATGCCTAGGGAATCTGATTGGAAAGGTGCTTTTAAAAAAGATGTTTCCGACTATTTCTTTGTTTTCCTTGGGCCGTTTTTTGTCTATATTTCTTCTAGATATGTTATTCATGGAATATTTGGTTTAGACAGTTGTTCGAGCAGTGCAGTAGAAAAAGCGTTGGTTACATTAGGTCCGATGTTCATTTCGATTATATCTCTTCTCATAGTACATGCTTTATTAGCTGTCCTGGTAAGATTTCATGTAACCAAGAGACATCTCATAGTAGCTTTTGCCTTTATTATCATTGTGGGACTTTTCCTTGGAACGGGGACTTTTTGCATTGGTAAACCGGTAATTTATTTGTATCCTGAAGAGTCCATGAATGCCACAGTCAAATTAATAACTCCGGGGATTATCACAGTATCGTATCCCCAGTATCCTCCTGATGGCTGGAATGTCCATGTTGAACCTTCAGGGATAATAAATGGTAACGTACCATATTTGTTTTACGAAGCAGACGTAATCACACGATATGATTATGATAGAGGATGGTTTGTCTCTTCAAGTGACGTATCCCAATGGTTTGAGGAGTATCTGCCCCGACTGGGACTTAATCAAAGGGAGTCAAGGGATTTCAGAGATTACTGGGAAGCTCACCTACCACCTTCAGAATACTATTTGATAACTCCCATCAACTCTGAAAAACTGGATCGAATGGTAAAACTAGAAATCGAACCCGATCCAGATACAGTAATACGGGTTATGCTGTTGATAAAACCGGTTAATGAACCTTTTGAAATAGAAGCGCCCGAAATTGAAGAAAATAATCGAAAAGGCTTTACCGTTGTTGAATGGGGAGTAATAATCCGATAATAATACCTGGAGAAAAAACTTATTCGCACCCGCCCTCGTCATACCGACCTCCTTCGGAGGTCGCCCTCTTCGAGGGTTCTGCTAACAACGACTAAACGGCAATTTCTTCGAAATTGCCCAAATTTTTCTGAATTACCCGCTAAAGAACCTCGTTCAGAAAAACTTCGTTTACCCGCTTTTGTTTACCGAAATTTTCGAGCTGCCTTTTCGGATTCACATTAATCCGTGATGGAGTAGCTTGTGTTCTGGATGCTGTGAGACGATACTTGTATAGGTGGAATTAGAATTTTTTTTTCGCCATTTGAACGCTGGCAAGCGTGAATCCCATGAACGTGCTCGCCCAGTCTGCTGGTTTATCTTCTTTGCGTGTTTCCTCGAGTAGGCTGGTTATTACTCGGCCGCAATATCTTCTACCTAACTCTGGATTAGTTGCGAAATTGTAGGTGTCGGACATGTGGTTGATTCCCTGGACGGTGGTCGCAGTTTTCGGGTTTCTTTCTTTGAGATTCTTCCTTATTTCAGCGGCCATAAGAAGGCTTCGGATGCGTTCAATAAAGAGCATTCCGTTTATAATTTCATCGGGGGGGTAGTCAAGTTCCATGAAAGCCTTCATTAAGGGTTCCTCATGTATTGTGCGGGCGTCAAAGCGCATTGAAGGGGGTAGTCCCTCGATTCGAGTGATGTCTCTTGCTGTTTCAGGTCGCGCTTCCTCCGCCTCGGCCGCTTGCTCCCTAACCAGGCCTAAAACCTGTTGCCCTAAGATGATGACTTCGGCTGCGGTTTGGGGAATGCCGGATAAGACAGTGGTTACTACAACTTTCCCAGACTTGTCTATCTTTACGGTTTCCGCGGGATAATCGAATGGGTCCAAGTCGACCTCAGTTAAAACCAGGTTTTCCTCCCGCTTCAATTCTTCTGCGAGAATTTGTTTAGCTTGCAAGTCCATCTGCCGGACGTTTGTGTAGCCGTGGCATATTCCCGTAAACGTGACGTCAGTGTCAAGCACTTTTCCAGGATATACGAAGACTTTGTCTTTAATCTGGTCTTGATAATCCTTGGGACTTCCAACACGTAGAATCCGACCTCTAGCAGGCTTGTGCGTCACACAATAGATTAGGGAATACAATCAAAAAAAAAAGATTAAACCACACTTTATGGAATATACAAAAAAGTCTCTCTTAGAGAGGAAAAAGTGCCTCTAAGAGAGAAAAAACCGTGTTAGCCTATTTTTTCGCGACTTCCTCTCCCTTCATGACTTTCTTGGCGACTATGAATACTACTGCAGCGATTATCACAAAGTTTATAAGCTCGCCCGTGAAGGCTCCTATGCCTAATGCTACCGGCCCGAGCGTGAGTGTCGCCTCCCGCCAGCTGCCGCCGGGCATAAGGACGGTGACGACGGGCATGATGATGTTGTCGACCAGCGATTTCACAAGAGACGTCGAAGCCACGCCGATAATGAAAGCAACGGCCAATGCGACGACATTGTATTCCTTCAAAAAGTCAAAAAACTCCTTTATCGTACCCATAATATCCCACCCGTATGATTATTTGAAGAACGAGTATTAAAACGTTAAAGGAGTCTTTTGAATTGGGGAAACCTTTTTTTTATTTTAGCCAGTATTTTATGTCGTCGAGGTTGTTTTTGATTTTTTTAGCTAGCGTAAAGTCTTCCAACTCCCCTGGATCGTGTTGAAGTAATGTGAATCCTTTCTCGTTGTAGCGGGGTATTAGGTGCCAGTGCACGTGGTTTACTTCGTCCATGTAGATGAGATAGATTTTTTCGACGTTTAAGGTCTTGATGAGCGCGTTTCGCACGATGTCCACAACATCCATCAGATACTCGTACTCCCGCCTGCTCAACAGATGAAGGTCGGAGACAGGATTCTTCCAAACCACAACAGTATGCCCGCAAACTATCGGGTGGTTCGCAAGGCAAACGTAAAGAGACTCATCCTCATAAATAATAGCCTCGGGAAAAGGGTCCGGCAATCTAGAATCAGATTCAATCATCTCAATACTTAAATCATGAATAGAGTAGAATAAAACAGCTTAAAATATGTTGTCGCGTCTCCAGTGGCGGCCGCTTTTAGGGCTGTTTCTGACTTTACGGTTTGTTTTCGCGAAAACCCATACGGGAGCGCGCTTTCTCGTGCGGTTTGCAACCGACAGAATCCTTTTCATAAGCGGGGTTTTATTCCGAGCCATTGTTCCTCTAATATAGGATAAGATTATATAAATACTAAAATGTTTTGCCCGAAATGCGGAAGAAAAGGCGGTGGCATATGCTTAAAGTGCCTGCTTGAGGAAAACCCGGTTAGAATCCACAAAAAGGGTATCGCAGTCTGCGGTTGCGGTCGGATCAAGCACAAAAATAAGTGGATAAAGGATTTGTTGGAGATGCTTACTCCTTTAACTGTGAAAATTGTGGAATTCCCAGATGGAGTTGAAGTTGGCGAAGTCGAGGTAAACCCTAAAAAAGTCGGGAAGAACGTGGAGTGGGATGCGGAATTCCACATCTCCTTTAATGGCGAGGAAGCCGTGGAAGCCATCTCATTGTCAACACCAAGAATTGATCAAACCTGCCCGTCATGCAAGAAGGGTTCTTCCGGATACTATGAGGCAGTCCTTCAGATTAGGCAGAAGCCTCCCCCCATCCTCCCGGACATCAACGAGGTTTCAAACGTCAGTGAATCGAAAAACGGGGTGGACTTCCAATTAAAATCAAGTTCTTACGCTAAACAGATGGCTGCCAAGTATAGGAAAAGCGGTTTTATTGTGAATGAATCCAAGAAAACTTTCGGGCAGAAAGACGGGTTGGAGATTTACAGGATATATTATTCTGTGAAACCCTTTCCTTTCAAAGCAGGAGACGTAATCGAACATAAAAGTAAGACTTACCAGATTACTTCAATTGGAGCGAACACAGGTCTTATTGAGGTCTCCAATAATCAATGGAAAAAAGTGCCTTTGAAAGACCTTTTTGACGCGGTTTTAGTCGCCGGAAAAAAAGAGCTTAAACATGTTTTGGTTTCTAATGTTACTCCTATTGGAGTTCAGGCTGTGGATACTTCTACGGGTAGGTTATTTGATTTTAGATCGAATCCCGGTTTTAATGAGGGGGATGAATGTTTGTTACTAGAGCATAAGGGTAAATCATTTTTATTGAAGGAGGTTTGATGGTATTACAATGGAAGAGCAGAAGCGGTTTTGGATTATACTCGCCCTCGTTTTTGTTGTTTATGGGGGATACCTTGCGTTTTCAATGGGGTATATTCCCTCAGGGTCGGATACTCCGCCAGCTCCGGTTGAAAGCGAGATCACTGGAGCTCCCTCCTCAGCACCCGAACACATACAGACTTTTGTCGACGCAAATATTAATTTAGTCGATATTTCAATGGAAATAAGCCAGAAGCAGACTCAATTCAGCACCGCTCAGGCAAAATTGTATGAACTAGGATTTAATGATTTAGACGAAAATGAAAGGGAGAAGGCAGTTGAGGATGCGTTGATTGTTGTAGAGTCGAATGAGAAACTTTTAAACGAAATCATTGAGCTTAACAATCAAGAGGACTATCAAATCAACGAGCTTGCAGCCCTTGTTGAAAAGCTTGTAGGCCCTGAAGGGCAGGCTGCCCGCGATATCGTGGTGAATCTTAAAAAACAGAATTATTTCAAGGCACAGTATTTCATCGAGTCTCAAAGTCTTTTGAATAAAACTCACGTGAATCTTTTTAAGGTGAGGGATAACGAGTTGGACGGGCTGGTTGAATTAGATCACTCCCAAGCTAAAGGATATCTTATGAACCAGATTAATTCCATGGATGAGGCTAAGAAGGCTGCCGAACAATTCAAGTCAATTATGTCAAAATGAAGATTGTAGTTGCAATCCCTGCTTTCAATGAGGAAGATACGATAGGAGAAGTTGTTGCCAGCATACCAAGAGACATCGCAGATAAGGTTGAAGTTGTCGTAATAGATGACGGCTCAACCGACAACACGGTTTCCAATGCGAAAAAAGCGGGTGCAGACAAGATCGTCTCCCACAAACAGAATCTGGGCTTAGGTTGGGCGTTCAAACGGGGACTTTCCGAAGGAATCGAGCTTGAAGGGGATATTATCGTAAACATTGACGCTGACGGACAATATGCGGGTGAGGAGATTAGAAAACTCGTCAAGCCGATTATGGACGGGAAAGCGGATATTGTTTTGGGCTCAAGGTTCACAGGAAAAATCGAACATATGACATACACTAAAAGAGTGGGAAATTTCATCGCGACAAAGATGACCCGGTTTTTATCATCGGCCAAGATTACGGACGCTCAAACAGGTTTCAGGGCTTTTTCCCGGGATGCTGCAATGAGGATGAACATCTTGTCTTCGTACACGTACACTCAGGAGACTATTATTCAGGCATCGCATCAAGGCCTTTCAATCGGGGAGGTTCCGGTAACATTTAAAAAGAGGACGGGTGAATCCCGGCTTATTTCAAACATTTTTTTGTATGCCGCAAAGTGCGGTTACGCCATGTTGAAGACTTACCTAGATTACAAGCCCTTGAGACCGTTCACTCTTATGGGTTGCCTGATAATTATTTTGGGATTCATCTCAGGCCTCATCGGTGGTCTCAAATACCTTATAATCGGATTCTCGATCAACCAGATACCATACCTCATAGTCTCTGTCATCCTCCTTATAGTCGGATCTCAGTTGATAATACTTGGCATCGTCACCGACATGGTAAATTCAAACCGAAGGATTCTGGATGAGATAATTTATAACGTGAGGAGAAGGAAAGCGTAGCACCGAAAAAAAATTTTCCGTGTTTGACATGAAGATTTTTCTCGTAAACCCACCGTTCATAGAAGTCTACGGCCCCTACAGGGAAGCTGCAAAGCTCGGAGCCCAACCCCAGATGCCTTTAGGGTTGGCTTATATTGCAGCAGTCGCAAGAGATTTAGGTCACAATGTTGTTTTACTCGATGCCGATGTTGAGGGCTTATCCATTGATAAGGTTGTGGAAAAAGTCGGGGATGCGAAACCAGATCTAGTGGGTGTTTCAGCGACAACACCGATATATTCCAACGGCCGGGAAATTCTTGAGAAGGCCAAGGAGGTCGATGACGGGATAACGACCGTTCTCGGAGGATTCCACATCACAGCACTGCCCAGGGAGACCATGGAGGAGTCTGAGGCCGTAGATTACGGGATAATAGGGGAGGGGGAGGAGACCTTCAAGGAATTAATTGACGTTTTGGTTGGGAAAAAAGATGCGAAAGATACTGCAGGCTTAGCCTACCGGGATGAGGACGGTACAGTAAAGATAAATCACCGGAGGAAGCCAATACAAAACTTGGAGTCCATACCTTACCCCGCAAGAGACTTGCTTAAGACTGAAAGATACGTTTGGAGCATTCCGGGTAAAGGCCTTGCTCCCGTAACCTCGATAATTACTACTCGAGGCTGTCCTTTTCAATGTATCTTCTGTGGCGTCGGCACGATGTTCCCCGGCAAACCGCGGTACAGGAGATTGTGTGATATCCTAGACGAGATTGAATCGGTCATAAAAAAGTTTTCGATCACACACTTCATGTTTTCAGATGACACGCTCACTTTGGATAAAGAGAGGGTTTTGAAGTTTTGCAGGGAAGTAAAGGATAGGGGCTTGGCTTTTACTTTCGAAGGATACACTAGGGCAGACTGCGTTGACAAGGAGATTTTACAAGAGCTTAAGAGTATTGGCTTGTTGAGGTTGAGTTTCGGCGTTGAATCAGGAAATCAAAAGATTCTTGACGCCATAAAAAAGGGCACGACACTCGGCCAGTTGAAGAGGGCGTACGAATGGTGCAGTGAATTAGGCATTGAATCCCGCTGCTCTTTGATGATAGGCCACCCCTTTGAGACCATGAAGACTGTGGAGGAGACTTTGAAGTTTGTGACACGCGAGCTTAAGGTTTATCAAGCCTACGTTAACATTACAACCCCTTATCCAGGGTCTGAATTGTATGAATTGGCGAAAGAGGGTTACGGCGGTTTGAGGTTGCTGACTGACGACTGGTCACAGTACAGACGGTATGGTAAGGCTGTCATGGAGATGAACGACTTGAAGTCCGAAGACTTGGTTAATATGCAGAAGAAATTTTACTTAAGATTTTACCTAAGACCCCACATCATATGGTATAACATTCGACGGGCGGGATTTAAGGCAGCATTGGTTAATACACTCGGGTTTTTCAGAAGTGTTTTCTCCCGTGAGAAATCCTAATTTAACCAGTAGTATTATAGAGGAATATTGAGTAGCCTATTTTCTTGTAGGGTGTTTGATTTAGAAGCCATCCATTGCATTCAGTATCCCTTAAAAGATTTGCGACGTGAATTGCAATAACCCCAGATTGTTCACCGCATTCAAGAGGTTTATAACTTAAACCATAGTATCCTGGATCAGCAGTATTGTATTTACTGTAATACAAATTGGTTATGTTGTTTTCATTCACGTAAGCTGCCAAACCCAACATGTCCTGACCCCAGTCTAAGTCGCTTACGACCACAAACCTATATCCTTTGTCAGCTCCCCCTGCAAATTCGTTGAAGTATGAGATGTAATCCGGGTAAATAGAAAGCGAAGAGAAAATATAGATTATACAGAGAGTGTAAAGGATTCTTCTATCTATTTCACCCACTATGCGAGAAGCATAGACGAATAGTAGGGGGAATGTGGGGAGCGCGTGCCTTAATCCTATATTGACGTTGCCTTGCGACAGAATTACGAAGTAGACGAATACTGGAATCACGATGAATAGTAAGTCTAAAATGTTTGTCTTTTTCCTAAAGTGCTGGATGGTTGCTATGAGAAGGAATAAGAGCAAGGGTATGGGATTTTTGACAAGGAAGACGAGGGGGTAGTAGAACCAGGATCCACTACCCATTACTTTCCCTAAAAAAAATGTGGGATGGCCTCGTGCACTGTGATACATTCCGTAATCCATGCCCAACACGTAAGCGTATGGAAGCGGGACCAGAATGTCATTAAGCGGTGTTACTTGGAGAATTCTACCAATTGGACTTAAAAGTTGATAGGATTTTAACGGCCTCATGATACCCTGGAACCCGTAGGCAAGGTTTATGACGAGCAATGCTGAAACTATTAAAATCAGGATCCGGGAGACATATTTTTTCAAGAAATTTTTTGTGGAAGAACTTTCCTTTACAGAATACGCGAAAACCATGATCAGGTAGACGGGTACTAGCATTAATGCAGATATCTTCGACACTAATGCAAGTCCAAAAGAAAGATTCGAGAGGAATAGGTTTAGAGTCGACGGGTTACGCGAGTTAACCCAGAGATAGTATACTGCAATGAACATGAAAAATGTCCCGCCCAAGTCGGTCGTCACAAGCTGGGAGTGCGCCAATATATTGGGATTTAAAACGTAGAGGAAGAGCGAGAAAAAACCCGCCTTAAAACCGAAAAGTTGTGTGGCCCAAGTAAATACATAAGCTGCAAGAAATACGGATAAAACTATTATTGCCAATCGAGTAAAGAAAATGGCCGGACCAGTCTTCTCATAATCTCCGTATAGTAGCCTATTTCCCAGAGTCCAATGACTGGTCTTATACCAGTCTACACTGTCTCTCGAAAACTTAAGCCCGTCAATAAATAACAATGGAAAAGCCCCAATAGAGCGGACAAGCGGCGGATGCTCCATCGATGATAAACCCCCCAACCTGAATTCGCCTTCCGCGATATAAGCGTATCCCCCGCCTATATGACCTGGCTCGTCATAAGTCGGGTTTTTATAACCCATGCTTAACACGCATTGAAATACAAGCAAGCTTAAAAGGAGTAGTATTGCGATAATTTTCTTTCCGTCCAGATTCAGCTTGTATAGGATAGTATGGAAAATATTAAACAGGAATATTAGGGGTAGTAGCACTATAAGGCGCGATGCAATCAAGTTTCCGCTGCCCATGTCCGTTTTAGCTTTAACCAAATACTCTGGACCCACAAGTTTCGCGTCTGCCCAGTCGGCGTGGTCTCCGTAGCCTCCGCGGTCGCCTCCGTCGGTTACGACCAGTTTAAGCTCACTGACTCCTTCGACGGACACGTCCACTTTCTCGGGCCCGTCGCCCTTCTTAAGCAACCTGCTTTCATAGAGTCGCTTCCCGTCTCCGTACACCTCGAATACAACGCTTCCATACTGCACTTCATCATCCACACCAACGAAACTTACGAAACGAGACACACCCAAACCGCGCAAATCATAAACAATCTCAGAATGAGAATGAGTGCCCAAACCACGACAAAAAAACACCCCATTAACAAAAAGAGAATTATTAGCAACACTCAAATCCCTAGAAAGACCACCCCAACCCTGAACAGCATAAACAGGAGTAAGATCAGACAAGTATAAGACGCCCGACTCCCTAGGGCAACCTGAAAAAAACTTTACTAACAGAAGAATCAACAGGATAATGCAAGCTAGAAAAACAAGAGTTTTAGAATTTATCTTCCTGCGTTTAATCAAGACTATAAGAACCCCTGAAAATAAAAAGTAGAACACCACAGTCCAATGAATGTGAGAAATTATGGAAGGCTTTTCCGCAAGGACAAGTTTGGCGTCTGCCCAGTCGGCGTGGTCTCCGTAGCCACCTTGATCCCCGCCGTCAGTCACAACCAGTTTAAGCTTGGAAACATTTTCGACAGACGCGATAATACTGTCCGGGCCCATACCTTTTTTCAAAAGCCTAGTTTCAGCCAGGAGTTTCCCGTCACCATAAACTTGAAAGACGACACTTCCATACTGCACTTCATCATCCACTCCAACAAAACTCACGAAACGAGACGCCCCCAAACCGCGCAAATCATAAACAATCTCAGAATGAGAATGAGTGCCCAAACCACGACAAAAAGGACGCCCGTTAATACGCATTGAATTCCCGTCAACAGTTTCGTCAGGCGACAATATCCCATAACCTTGTATGGCGGATATGGGAGTCAATTGGCTAAGATACACTGCACCTGAATCAAGAGGGCATCTAAGACTTGGCCCCCCGTATTTCAAATAAACTTCCTTTAGAAAGACAAGATTGTTAAAAAAAAGGAGGATGAGAAGGAGGATAAGCCACAGCTTCATAAATCTCTTAAACTTTTGGCTATATGCATCCAAAACTTTTGCGGTGAACGGGAGGGCGAGAATCGCAATCTGAGGGAAAGTGTAGTGGGCGGAAAACGTCGTAATCCAGTAATCTCGTCCATAAAATTGGTGTAAGATGAAATTCCATAGAAAATACAGTAATAGGATTATGAAGACATCGTTTTTGTAAAACCTGTGCTTGACGGTAAGTGAAAGTGACGTTACGGCAAAAGCTAGGTAGAGAAGAATCAAGGCTTTCCTAGCAATAGGAGTCTTGGAAAAAGTCACAAAGGCAGTCCAGTGTACTCCACCATGCTCGTTTACAGTTCGCGTCTTGCTGGCAACGACGTTGAAGGCGAAAAAATGTGGGAGCGAGGAAACCAAAGATTCTATTGGTTCCTCCAAGATGTCGTAACGCATAAGATAAACCGTCCGGTCAGCTGAGACTGCACCGAAAAAATCATTTCTCGCCCCATCATCGAAGAATAGCACTGACGAAGGATAAAATGATTTTTGGATGACAGCTAACCCAGCAGTTACCGCAAGGACGATTACGGTAAAGACTATGAAAACAACTGCCATTCGAAGAGGGTGCAAACGCCTAATCTTCGAAACTAGTAGCATAGCAGCAAGAGTAAAATTTGTGATAGTAATCCCGACCGAAAATATTGTGGCAGCCAAGTAGGCTGCAAAGTATTTCCGGCCTAAAGGTACGGACGCATAGACTGCGAGAAGAAGTATCATGCTACACGCCGAGAACATAAAGGTTTCAGGCATGGAACTAAAAAGGAAGTGAGCCCAGCTTAAGCCCAGCAGGCAGGAAAACAATAAGGTGTAGAGGGGGGTTACATTCTTAAGACGGAGAAACTGGGAGAAAACGCTGACTGCTAAAGCACCGAATACTGCTGTAATGAATAATGCCGTAAGCTTTCTAGTAAGAAACCGGGAGATAATAAGACCTTGAGGATTGAAAAATAATATGAATAACGGGTGCTTGTTCGTCTCCCCGTGGTTAGTCTCAACAAGGGTTAAATCGTCAATAACCCGCGGTACGTCGGCATCAAAGAGCAGGTTGGAGATGTCAAAAGATTGGCTTTGCAAAAGCAAGGCCCCTGAAAAGAAGTATAGTAAGAAAAATCCCATGAACAATAGGAGAGAGGTTTTCACACCTAAACTTGGCTTGCTGAGTTCATCCATCATTTTTCACGGCCTCTGATCTCGAAATGATAAGTTTGGCGTCGGCCCAGTCGGCGTGGTCGCCGTAGCCTCCACGGTCACCGCCATCAGTGACCACTAATCGTAATTTTTTTACTCCTGAAACGTCCACGTCCACGCGATCGGGACCATCCCCCTTACGCATTAGCCTGCTT
>JBDRAY010000134.1:0-26089 GCA_043823295.1 Methanobacteriota archaeon
TTATCCAAAACACCATAATATCTAATTCTCGTAGTATCCTTATTCCCTGTTGTATCAACCGCTGAGATAGTATAAACAATAAAAGACTCATTAAAAGGACCTATTGAATGATTCCAATCATTCATAAAAGGCTTTGGCTCACAAGTGTACGAGTCAGGGTCAACCCTGTGAGTCAGATTAGCAAGAGTCCAATTAACATTATTTTTCGAATAATTTAGAGTAGAATAATAGACGCTCCAGTTTCGGTTGTCGATTACCTTTACATTAAAGATTATCTCGTCACCTGGACTGTATGAGTAGGGTTGAATGTCAATACTAGTCACATTTGGAGCGATCGCATCTAATGGGTTGGACCATTCTATTGCGTTTAAAGTCCAGTTTTTTCCCATATCAGTGGTAGAGAGGGTGTTGATTCCGAATAATGCTATTCCAGTCTGGTTCGAGGTGTTTGACACAGTGAGAATAACCTCATCTCCACTGCTTCGGTTTGCATGTAATATCAAGGGTGTGTAATTAACATTTAAAAAAGACATGTTTTCAATGGAGTAAACACCCGTGGAGCTTTCTGTAATCTCCCAGACTGAATTAAGTGTTAGATTGATTATTCTGGGATATGACGTGTTTACCACTTCCCCATAAATGCTGAAAGCGTATTCGTCATCTAGGGGATCGACCTTGCCTTCAGGGAAGGCACTAAGACCTTTCGCCGCATCATATAGTGATTCCCCCAAAAATATTATTCCCCGAAGTTGATCACTCCAGTGGTCAACGATTCCAGAGACTAGATCACCTTTTACCGGGATGAAACGTGAAGTCCCGCAAGTGTCGTAATACATTACATCGGATATGTCAAGGATACTCACTCGTTCATCATTGAAGGCTTCAATAGACCAGTTTAAAGTAACATTTTCACTCAGTAATCTATTGTTTTTATTATAGACCATGACAACAATATCTTTTGTTTTATCCTTTACCACTGGATCGCCTAGAAGCCAGACAATCACCCTGTCGAAGATGGTTGAACCATGGTAATACGCATTATCTGTATCATCGTGGGAACCCATCCAAGCTTCGTAGGGGCGGTAACCGAGTATCGCAAGCTTTTTAATATACATTGAAGATGCGGGTGGTACTCCAACCCCAATCCATTCAGTCACTGATTCCGTGTCGTTTTTCAAGAAACCAAAGAAATCCTGGGGCAGACTCGACCAGTAGCAGGCATCCATTACGCCCCCGTGCACCTGGACTTTGGCATTAAAAGGGTAGCCGTAGGGAGGTCTTGTTCCCTGCCGGTTTTGATCGTTTGTGGTCGTAATCCGCCCGTAAAGCGAGCCATAGTGCATTGTGTTATTACAAGGCGTCTGATTATGGTCTCGGCGATACCTATCCATACCAGTCCTGAACATGAGAACATTTGAGGCTGCGGTGGCCTTGGTATAACCGTTTAGAATGTTCTCGTAGTACGTTCCGACGGCGTCTATGTTCGAGTCGGTGATTATTACCGCTTCCGTATTAGTGAAGTCGGCTGTGCTGACGGTCGAAATCTCGAATGTTGTCGTGTTAATCCCTGCAAGAGACACGTTTTCAAGGGACATTATCCTCTCAAACGTCACGTCTTCCTCATCCAACAAGCACTGATGAGTTTCATTATACAGTATGTTTACTACAAGACCTATCCTATCAATTCTTGGAATTGGGACTGTAAGTTCTCCAAGAAGCCATTCAACCGACCTATCAAAAAGCTTCCAACCGTGGTAACCGCGGCAGGGGTTATCATATTCAGTTAGATTAAGTGTGTAGACAACAGTATCAGAATTTAAAGTGTGGTCTGATGATAGAATGGTTTTTGAGTCTACATTCCTACCAAGTATTTCGAATCCGGTTATATCAGCCCAGGTTCTTCCAAGTGCAAAGTCAGATTCTATTATTCCCGTGGGAGAGTATCCTTCAGTTATAAAACCTAATGACCCCGCGTAAGATGTCAAGTTCACTCGGGTGTCATTTGTAAGGTCGATTCCTGATGACCCTCCGAAAGTATTTGTCGCATCAGTAGTAGCATGCATGAGAAACATTAAGTCCTTTCCGTCTTTCCATCCAGAAATCATGGAGGTAACCCGCCAACTATCACCAATAATGATTAATTCAGTGTTAGAATAGTCAGTTAAGTCCGCCACAGACAAGTCGATACTACTTACGTTTCCACCACCATATTCCTTGCCGGATATTCTCCTTCTAGCCTTGCTTTCCTGCCCAGTATCACAGTACCAGCTTTCATTCGCACCGTAAAATTGTATTGCAATCCGGTTAGCTTGCGGAGCTGAGATATTCAAAGAGTACAACAGCCAGTCCACGCTCCTATCAAAAAGCTTCCAACCATGGTATCCAAGACAGTAGGGTGTTGAGTTTACGTCTGCCTTGTAAGGATCGAATCCATAAACTACGATACGATTCCCTAAGTCTCTAGATTGTAGGAGGTCTTTTGATCCGTAATTTACGATTGAAGAGAATCCGGGAGTGTCTGTCAGATATCTCACTGAATCATTTTGAGTGTGAACGTATGCATTGGAGGGGTATCCCATCGATATACTTCCTGCAATGTTGCCCCTGATATAACCCGGTCCCGTGGATGTAGAGTCATTTTCACTCGACCCGCCGAGTAACGTGATGTTTACGTCCACTGCACCCTCATATAACAACAGTAAACTTTTGTTGAGGCTAACCCAATCCGAAATCTTGGATGAAACCCTCTCACTAGAAATCGAAATCACAACCGAAGTTGCTGAATAATTTGTGGCATTAGCACGCGATAAGTCAATGAATGAAACATTTCCAGACCCATACCTCCCAGTAAGCCGATTCGCTGTGGAATTTTCAGAGATGGTGAGAGTATTACCACAACCATAAAAGCCCATAACATTGTTGTTGTATACAATAAAAGTTATTTCGTTGGGTTGTTGTAGGCCGACATTTAGATTACCCAACGCCCAATCAACCGCCCTAAGATATAGTACTCCCCCATGATAACCCATGGGCATACATTGAGTACTCTGGCTTGCGTAAGGATCGAATCCATAGAAAACCACTTTTGACGATCCATTCACATAGGACAACAAACTTCCATCCGATGTGTTCACAAGGGTTGTAAATCCGGGGACTTCGGCTAAAACCCTTGTGCTTTCGTTTTGAGTGTAAATGTGAGATGACACTGGATAACCATAAGTTAATTCATATTCCCTGTTTTGCACGATTATTGCGTCGCCGTTAGTAATATTCGTTTTATTAACCAGTTCGGATGCAAATCCATTGAAGTGATCATTCCAAGCCTCAAACACCCCCTGGTAGACGAACATGAGACTCTTGTTATCAGATCTAAGTGAGGGTATCTGAGAGGTTATTTTGTTTTCTTTTGGAACAACTATAAGTTTGGTTTCAGACAAGTCTGCGAGCGTGAACTCTGAATACTCGATTTTATTTACGATATCTCCGTGTTGGATATAGATGAAGTAGTAGGATGAGTTTTCTTGTGGCGTTACTGCGCTGGGATTTTCAATGACTACTACGGCATCAGAGCAGGATCTGCATACTGTGGGGGAAAGACATTCGTAGAGACAGTATCTTGAGTTTTGGTAGAGTGTTGGTGATTTATCTTCAATCCAGTATATTGCCTTGTCTAAGATTCGAATTTCGTGGTAGGATGTTAAATTAAATCCGATTAGGATTGTCTTACCTCCCACTTGTTGTTGTTTGCTTGCGACAACCGTTAGGTTGTTGTTTACGTTTATAAGGTTTTGAGTGTGACTTCCAGTTACATTAAAGGATACAGCACTGGTTTTTAGGATTGAAAAAGTTGAGTTTACGGGATATCCTCGTGTTGGACCGGAATCTGCGCCTATCATAAACGATACGTTTGAAATGTTTTCGGGTGGGTATACGTGTTCGATGCCCCACCGAGTAGTGTTAATGTTCGTTATACCCTCGTGTATGAGGATAAGACTCCCGTTTGCATCTTCAATCGCATCTATTTGAGTGGTGTTCAAGTAATTGCCGATTTGGATTATTACGTCATATTCCTCAAGGGAGGATACTGGCGTGGAGTTGTCGAATAATGTGAATTGTTGAGCGCCCTTAGCCTCAATATATGTTTTTGTCATGTTCTCAACAGTGGAGAGATTAACCCCATTGTAGAACATGGCAAATTTTATGTAGGAAAATTCGTAGGCGACTGGTTCATCACTCGGTCCTTGAGCAGAACATAAGGTTGGCAGGAGGAGTAGGCTAAAGAAAATCAAACGTATAAACTCGGCTTTTAGAGCTAATTTTTTGGGCTGCATTCTTCGCTTAAAGAATTACTATTCGCAGTTTAAATAATCTATGAAGCCCGTTTTTGAGAGTTAACTCTCTCTTTGAATTTTTCTAGGAGTTTATCTGCAATAAATTCACCGTGGAAGGCGTCAGACCTGGCTGCGATGGCAATCTTTGCGGCTAACGTCCGTGAGAGCCTGCCCCGCACTTTCTTGTTCGCGCTTCGAATATCAGGGTGGGTGAATATTAAACCGTGTTTTGGAGGGTTTTTCCCCGTCTTTAGAAACAGGAAGAATGCGTCTTCGGCTCCGAGAACCTGTATGGTCCCGGCGGGAAGCCGCGCAAGCCGGTTTAAGTTTCCGGCTTTTGCAATCAATCTTGCCCCAAGCTGCGGGCCAATAAGGTGGGTGATGTTGGGTGCGATATCGCTCATAAGATTTCCAAGATATTTTTCGGTTTGAGTCCTTGCATCGTGAAGAGACACTATAGATT
Organism: Methanobacteriota archaeon; assembly: GCA_043823295.1. Taxonomy (GTDB): domain Archaea; phylum Altiarchaeota; class Altiarchaeia; order IMC4; family SCGC-AAA252-I15; genus SCGC-AAA252-I15. Next base: position 4,795 of record JBDRAY010000134.1, read on the forward strand.
GAGCTATCGATTTAATCCCTACCGCATCTTCTTTTTTAAACTCGAATCCAAAGGAATCCAAACTTGCAGCGACAATTTTTTCCATATACCCTGTGTCCAAACCAATTTTTAATCCCTTAATGTTTATCCTATCCCCTGCTTCTGATACTATCTGGGCGTAAATCTCGTTTTTGGGTACTATGTAATTTAATTCAGGGAAATGCAGGGAATACCATTCCCGAAGCCTTTCAGACAAAATGTTTACAGACTCTTCAAGCTCGTCCAATGATTTAACTGCTTGGACTACAAGCTGGTCACGCTCGGGGGATTGAAGTTGGGTTCTAACTAATTCCCTGTTGACTGACTGGATTAATCCCTGAATGTTTTTAGTATCAAAGCCTATTTCTTCCGCAATTGAATAAACATCAGCAGGATTTTTATCAGGAGTAAATGACACGTCCAAATCCAGGTTGTAGAAGCGTTTCGGATTATCGACAAATAACTCATTGATCCCTGATTCTGCAAGCTCTTTGATTATCTTTTCTTCAAGGTCACAGATTCCCTCTCGAGTTTTGGAAAATTCTTTAGCAATCTCTTTAGGATCATCCGAAAAGGTGAAATGTTTTATTAGTCGACCTTCTTTTAGGGCAAAAACTCCTAAAACATTGGTTGAGAGACTTATCATTTATTCAGCCTAGACTCGATTTTTTCCCGCCCACTTTAATGACTTTGCCTTTTTTTTTGAAGTGCCAGTGGAATATTCCGGCTCCCACGACCAGGATGAAGAATAAGACTAGGATTATTGCAAGTATTATCCACCAGATATAGGAGCTTATTCCCTGTTTTTCAATTGTGACGGTGCCGCTTTCATAGGAGGGGTCGTTTGTTGTGACTGAGTATCGGCCGTTTTCATCCGCCTTAAGGAGCCCTATCCCGTCGTTGTCTGTCACAACTTCCTTGTGGGCGCCCGTGGGTGTTGTAACTGTTATTGTTACGTCGCTTGCGGGTTCTCCCTCGCTTGTTGCCATTATTTTAAGGGTGTCTTTTTCAAGGGTGAGTTCGAATATTATTGAACTTAGTGTTACTTCGATTGTGTCTGAGGCTGATGCATAGTTTTCCTTTGACACTATTATTGCGTATGTGCCGGGTTCGTGTGGAATGTAGTCGTATTCGTCTTTTATTACGGTATCCCTGGTTCCGTCTGGTTTTGTGATTTGGATGTTTCCGTAGACTTTCATTGCTGAATCATCCATGACTGTGACCTTGACGATTTCACCTACTCCAACGTTTTTACTGCTAAGCTGAAGTATTAGGGCTCCCAGAGAGTTCAGTGGTATGTCTTTTGGGGTATACGAGTCTTTAGATACATGTAGCGTGTAGGTCCCGGTTTTGGGTAGATTGAATTTATATTGCCCTGAAGAGCCGGTTGACCCCGCTATCGCGGTTCCGAGGACTGAGACCATTGCCCCGGAAACGGGGTTGCCGGAACTATCCTTGACTATCACGGAAACCTCGTCTCCCGCCTGTTTTGAGGCTAAGTCAGGGACAACCACATTAAGGGTATCTAAGACCGTGAAGCTTGATGACCCTGAGTCATGGTTTTCCTTTGTAGCGTCAATACTGTGGTATCCGGGATACTGTGCGGTATATGCTACTCTCCCGCTAGATGAGGACGTGAAAGATTTCTCGGTTCCAGTTGGGAGTGTGACGGAAAGTGATGCCCCGCTTACTGTAGCCCCATCTGCAGTCACAGTCAGAGTTACCGTCTCCCCCACCATCGGGTTTGTCGGTGAAACTCCAATTGAAAGAGACGGCATCTCGTAGACTATTAATGATATTGGGATGGCGTCATCGTAGTCGACGGACGCTGCAGCCGCGGTATACGAGCCGGGATTGTTTATCGTAAATTTCGCGTATCCGTCTGAATCCGACGTGGCTGTGTGCATGTCGGGGCTTATGACCACTCTTATGAAACGCAATGCGTTGCCGGCCTCATCCGTAACCTTCATAGTGAAGGAGTTGCCCGCCTGAGGCTTGTCGGGGAAGGGCCCGGTCAAAACAAGCTTCTTCGAAATCTCAAACGTTATCGTATCCTTGCAATAACCGTCCAAGTAGGCGTCGACCTGGTAAATCCCCTTCGGTTTGCTGAACTTTTTCTTGCTCATTATGAGACTGACTTCGCCGTTATCAGTCCTATCCTCCCAAACATCATCAGACTTATCCCACTCGGCGTCAGTGCCAAGCTCCGTAATCTTGACTTTGGCGTTATCCACCTCGTCGCCGTCATCGTCTACGACGGTTATGAGGAGTTCATCGTCAGCGGTCGGCTGTTCGGGATCGAGGGATATGGAAAGGATGTCATTCGACCCAGCCTCCTCGATCGTGAACCTCGCGCCATCGGTCTGAGAGTCGACGTCGCCAGAAACCCTAGCCTCCACCTCGATGTCGTCCTTGCATTCATAGGCGCGCAGATTATACTTCCATTCGTCGATGAAATCCGAGGAACTTAGGACTATGTAGTCGGTCTGGCCGGGAGCAAGGTTGCTTCCAAGGTTCTGTGTCTCATCATATAACTTTTCGCCGTCAATATCGATTATGACGTCTATGTCATCGTCCGGCGTGATGTTCACGTCGGACTCATCGTTTGTTATGGCAAGATGCACGTAGATTGTGTCCCCCGCCTCGAAAGTCTCGTCGCTTCCTCCATGGCTCGACGAAGAGCTTGAGACCGTTACAGTCAGAGACACCTCCCTTGAAGCCGCGCAAACAGCTCCTGAGATTAATATCATCAAAATAAACGTAGTCCATATTCTCGAATAAGTTCTCATTTTGATCACAACACCTCTTGAAAAAATGGCTGTAAAACGGTTTATGAATTAAATCTTGTGGTATAAATACTTGTGTTTGAGTTCAGAGTTTTGAGAGTGAGGATTTAGATGATTTTTCCAGTAGTTTACTGTCAGTCTTGGTTTTAGAAGTCTTGCCTTTTTTACCCTTCCGGTAGTGTTTAATTTGGTATAATACGATTAATGCCGCGGCTGTAAATATTATTACTAATATTAGAGGTGCTACTAGAAGCGTTGTCTTTCTACGTTTCACGACTTTCTCTGTGACTGATTTTTTCTCATATTCTTGGCGGGTCTTTTCCTTGTTGACGTCGAATACGTATTCTCCGCCGGCTTTAATGGAAAAGTAGATTGCGCCGTCTGAATCTGATACTCCCTCGGTTTCATAAGGACTTGACAGTTTAACGTGGATGTCGGGTACGGGCTTCCCTTGGGATGACAAAAACATTTTTAGGCGATTATTATCGACTTCATAATGCATGTTAATTTCGTTGGGTGAGACAAAAAGCGTTTTTTTAGCTGTTGTGTAACCCTCTTTTAAGGCTTCTATAGTATGGTCTCCTGGCTGGTCGGGGTAATACACGTTTTCCATCAGGCATTCCTGGTTCCCGTCAGGCTTGGTCACAGTAAGGTTTGTTGAAATAGGATTTCCTGTACCGTCATACACAATAATCTTAGTCTGCTGGCCTACTTCAGCAGATTCAGGACTTAAAGAAATATTTAAGGTTCCGGTAACTGTGATATTCTCCTCAGTATCCCAGTAAAGGAAGGAAGTCTTAGAAGCCTCAACCACGTAAACCCTAGCCTCTTTGAATGTTGTGACATACAATCCTGAAGCGTCAGTTGACTCAGCCCGCCCGTCAATAGTCAAAGTCGCGTCTCCGACAGGATTTCCCTCCTGATCCTTAATCGATATTATGACTTCCTCACCAACAGAAGGATTTCTGGGTGTTAAGTCAATATCAAGCTTCTTCTTCGACTCGAAGTTTTTATCAATAACCTCAAACCTCTCTTTCTCAACTGAAACCGTGTATTTACCAATGACTGAAGGAGTGTAGACGAGCATTCCAGATGAGGTGGTCGTAAAAGCGTCAAAAGAATTGTCGGGGGCGGTTATTGTTATTACTGCGGAATCAAGAGGAAATCCTCCTGATTCGACTTTAATGGTCACTGGCTCCCCAATAACAACCTTTTCTGGATTAATCAAAACTTTGGGAACATCCTTGTCCGAGACAACCAAAGTCTTGTTAATGCCCCAATACCTCGAACTCAACGCCCCTATAACTATGGTATAAGTCCCCGACTTGTTCACAGTGAAGTTCGCTCCCCCCCCAATCTTGGTCTCAGCTAGGAGATAAACATCCCCGTTTTCATCGAAGAGCTTAACTCCCACGTCAGAGGGCAATGCGATGGAAATCAATTCCCCAACCACAGGGTTCTCAGGGCGAGGGCCGTCAATCATAAGCTTCTTCCGGGCGTAAAAAGAGCGTTTACCGCAGTAATCTCTTCCAGAAAACTCCATCCGATATTCGCCTGAATTATCGGGTCTGTAGGAAATCTTTCCGAATGCGTCGGTACTGCGTTTTTCTTTTACACCACCCTGGACGTCGTATATCTCGACTTTCAATCCTGAGGCGGGAGCCCCGGAAACCGCGTTAGTGAGTATTATGTCAATAGTTATTCCGGCTAAAGGCTGTTTCGGGTCGAAGGATACTGCGGGAAGGTTTCCTATGTCGAATTTCATGCTAATGTTTTCAACGCTCACGTTACCCCGCCGAAGTTCTGCGAGGGCTGTGTGTTCCCCGCAGTTTAAGTCTACTACATCCCAGTTCCATTCGGTTGAATCAACTTCCTCTGTTGTTGACCCGATCATCTTCTGGCTGAACAGGTGGTCGTCGACGTAAAAATAAAGTTGATGGTTTGCCTCGGGATACTTTATAGAAACCTCAAGCTTGAAATTCTGCTCAAGCTCGATGTTCTTTCTAGAAATGTCGATTCCAATCAATCCTATTGACTGTACTGAACCAGCAAGACAAAATAGGGTTACTGCAATTAAAAAAACCTTCTTCATCATTTTTAGAATTGAACACGTGCGTATAAATATCTAAGGGATAGTGAGCTTGATTTTCCAAAGAATTCTTTTATGAGAAAACTATTTTTCCACCAATTTAACATTGATTGTGTGTGATTCCCCTGGAGACACGACAATAATTTCACTATAAGACTCGTAACCATCCAACATCAAGGTAACAATGTGTTTCCCAGGAGTAACATAAATGCTAGCTACTGTCGTATCCAGCTTCTCCCCCATGCCATCCAGATAAATTGACGCGCCGGAAGGTTCAGTTGAAATAATTAGGATTGCCTTCCCCCCAGCATACCATCCAACTGGAGCTTCGATTCGTGATCCGGTCATAAAGACTCCCAGAAAAATAGTTAATACTATTATTGTGGAAGCAGCCCACTTGTCTCCGCGGGAATTAGAGTATATCGAAGGTAGCATGGTTTATTTTTAGGAGGACTTCTTATAAATCTTCGATTCGGACCATCTGCACCACTTCCTCAAGCGCTTTAGTATATTTTTTCAATTTAGCTTCCACCTCAAATCCCCTAGACTTGAAGAATTCTTCGGCCCCGACATTTCCAGCCTTGACTTTAACGATAATTCTGTGGATATTTTTCTCTCTGAGAAACTTGATTGCGTGTTCGACTAGATTTGATCCCACACCCTTTTTTTGGAAAATAGGGTCCACGCAGATTGGGCCTAGCTCTGCGCGGCCTACGTGTTCCTGGAATAACACACCTGAAAAACCTGCGACTTCTCCTTTTTCTTCGGCTATGAAGATTTTAAAGTCAGCTCTAAGTGACGCATTGTTGATGAATTCTTCGTCTACTGGTAGTTTTTCAAACCATTTATTGAATTTCCTGTGGAGTCTGACAACTTCTTTTGCGTCAGAAGTTTCATATCCTCGCAGTTTCATCTTATATTTAATATTGGGGGATTCAATAAAGTTAGCTATGGTTTCGGTTAAATACGTTGTCGTCTGCTGTGACGGTATGAGTGACTTGCCAATTGCGAAGCTTTCGGGAAAGACTCCTCTTGAGGCGGCTGACACCCCCAACATGGATTCTCTGGCACGGGGAGGCGACTGTGGCCTGCTTAAGACTATGGCTTCTGGTCTTCCCCACGATAGCGGTGTCGCAAACCTTGCGATTTTAGGCTATGACCCAGTAAAGTTTTACCCTGGGAGAGGGCCTCTTGAAGCAGCTAATATGGGTGTTGTGTTGGATTCTTCTGATGTTGTCTTGAGGTGTAATACAGTCACTGTTGAGGATAGTGTTTTAGTCGATTATAGCGGAGGACACATTTCAAGCGGGGAATCGGGAAAACTGGTCGAATACGAAAATGAAAAGCTGAGTGGCGGACCGTTAAAAATTTTTCCGGGTGTTTCCTACCGTCATGTCGCAGTTCTTTCAGGGGATTTTTCAGCGAATGTTCTGTGTAAACCACCTCACGACATTATTGGGGGGAAAGTCGAAGACAACTTGATAGAACCTGCTGATTCGGGAGCGGGTGAGACTTCAGAAAAGTTGAACGAAATCATGCTTGATTCAAAAGAATACTTGGAAGACCATCCGGTAAACATAAATAGAATTCAAAACGGTTTAAAACCTGCTAACATGCTTTGGTTTTGGGGTCCGGGTAGAAAACCAAGTCTCCCTGCTTTCAGAGAGAAATTCGGATTATCAGGGTCGGTCATATCTGCAGTTGATATTATCAAGGGTATTGGAGCTTCCATCGGCCTTGAGGTTGTGAACGTTGAGGGTGCGACCGGCTATTTGGATACTAATTATGAGGGTAAGGCTGACGCGGCAGTGGAATCGCTTAAAAGTGTGGATTTCACTTACATTCACGTCGAGTCTCCTGACGAGTCTGGGCATGAAAAGAATATTGAGCACAAGATTCAGGCTATTGAAGACATTGACAAGCGGGTTTTAGGCAGGCTTTTAGACAAGCTTGAAGGCGATTACGTAATTGGGGTTTTACCAGACCATGCAACTCCCATTTCCCTTGGAACGCACACTGGCGAGCCAGTGCCCTTCCTAATCTACTCGACTTTAAGGGAGGGTAGTAGGAGTTGTGAATCATTTTCCGAGAAGAATTCTTCCAAAGGGTATTTCGGGGTGAAAGGTGCTGAAGAATTCATAAACCTTTTATTATCTGCGGGAAAGCAATAACATACGGGTGTTTAGGATGGCAACTGCGAGAAAATTCCTCGTTCCAGTCGACGGGTCGAAAAGCTCTAGAAAAGCCTTGTATTACGCCATTGAGCTTGCAGGATACTTGGATGCGGAAATAACTGTTTTTCACGTCGTCGATAAGTCGGGGGAAAAAGAGCTTTTAAAATCAAAGAGGATGTTGGGGGAGAATAGGAGTCTTGTCTCATCCAAGAGTATTCCAGTTGAAGCTAAACTCGTAAAAGGTGACCCTGGCAAGGAAATAGTCGTCGAGGCCAAAAAGGATTACAACCTCATAGTAATCGGATCCCTCGGGCATTCAGGATTAACTCGCATGATCCTCGGAAGCGTCGCTGAAAACGTAGCCCGAAAAAGCCCGATACCAGTGACAATAGTACGGTAAAAAAAAAACAGAAATAAGATACATTCGAAAAAAATAATACAGTAGACAAAAAGTATCAAATGACCCGCAATACAAAGTGTTAAACGAACTATTAGTGCGTTTAATTGTTGTTAAATCCAATCGCGGAGAGGTTGTATTGCGTTATAGAAGTTTTTGATATTCGTTTCGGTCGACTTCTATTTCTTTTAATATTTCATGTAGTAGTCCAATGCTGATTTTTTCTCCTGAGTGGATGGGGACTACAGTGCTCCGCCCATCAGGATGCTGGAAAAAGGAGTGTGACCCTTTCTGCCTGATTTTGACAAAACCCAGCTTCATAAGAATTCGTATTAGTTTTCTGGTGGATACTGGTTTGAGTTTGCTCATCCAGCAACCTCAACCTGCTGTACCCCAATAAACCGAGTAGGTACTAAATCATTCTTTTCAACTTCAAGACACAAGTCTATTGCCTCTCTTACTCTCTCAATAGCTTGTTCAACAGTCTTCCCTTGGGTATAACAACCCTTTAATTGAGGGACTTTCGCAACGTAAACTCCGTCTTCATCCTGCTCAATTAACACAGTAAATTGATATTTCTTCATCAGTTAATATTTGGAAAACTAGGTTAAAAATGTAAAGATATAACCTCTCCGCGACTCTTCACCTCTTACGAGGCTCGTCCTCCGCTTACGCGTCGGGAATCTTAACAGCGGCTAAACGACTCCGCTCACTATCGCTCGTTACACCCAAATTTCTTCGCCTTGCGGCGAAACCTTGGTTCACTAGCTTTTGTTAACCGAAATTTTCATTGCAACTCGAAAACTCTTATGCCGCCTCCTTCCGAGGCGACCTCGCCTCGGGCTTTTATGGCCTTCGGTCGGTAAACAAGTAGCTTAACGGGAAATCCTTTATGGATTTACCCCAATTTTTTCTCGCTACGCTCGAAAAAACTCCGTTTACCCTGCGTTAAACTTAGAATGTCTCTGCTTTTCCTTGAGCGCACCAGTCGGTGACTTGAGTGACGTTTTCCAGCCAGTAGTCGGTTATCCTTCTCGCTTCGGCTTCCGCGCTCTTGTCTCCTATTACTTGGACGCTCGCGCAAAGTGGTTTGTCGATTGGTTTTCCAATCTGGCTCATAAGCCTTACATATACTTGGGTTGCACCAGCCTTAGCTATCTCGTCGGCAATCCTCTTCGACAAGAGATTGTAGATTTTCCCAACGTGGTTGACGGGATTTTTCCCCGCAGTCGCTTCCAAGCTCATAGGACGGTAAGGGGTTATAAGGCCGTTTGCACGGTTGCCGCGGCCGACCGAGCCGTCGTCGCCCATCTCCGCGCTTGTGCCCGTGACGCAGATGAAGCCGCTTTCATGTTCCGCGCTGTCTCCGGTGTTAATCTCTACTACAACTTTCTCGTCCGTCTTTTTAGAGATGAAGTCCAAAACCTTCTCCTTCATCTCCTCCTTCTTAGCCTCGTAGTCGGACCAATCCTCAAGGTGCCTTGCGACGAAAGCGTTAGCAATGGTTAAGGTTATCTCATGTTCAAAGCGGACTCCCATGACTTTGACGTCAGTGCCAGAGAACGGGAGGTCTTTTTTCATCTTTCCGTTAATGAACTTTTCAGTATCGTAAGTCAACTGTTCGGTTAGAGAGAACGGTGCGAAACTCACTCCAAAGCTTGTGTCATTAGACTTCGGAATCCCGTCGCGTCCGAAAACATCCCGAAGGTCACTGCTTCCAAGACCCAGCTTCTGATCCCACACAACCCCCTTCTTCTGGTCGATGTATTTGAAGGTGTCAGACAAGTATTCTTTCGCAGCGGAAATGGCAATTTCTCCGACTGGAATCTTCTCTTTTTCAAAGACGTTTGTAGCCCTACCAGACAATAAAATGTAGATTGGCTCTAAAATTTCAGTGTTTCCGTACGACGGGTCGGATAATCCCCCAACAAGCTCAACCTGATCAGTGTTGTGGTGCAGTATGTGACCCACATTTTCAAGGTAATGATTGGATAATCCCCTGCTTACAGCTTCCGCAAGACCATCGCATATGCTATCAGGGTGACCAATCCCTTTTCGCTCCACCAATTCCACGGGTTGTTCGGATAGTGGCACCTCATCCAAGAAGTCTATTTCAATATTTCTCATGTTAAAACCCAATATTATTGGAAGAATCCTATATTAATCTGTTATTCTGTTATGCGAAATCTAATTTTCACATTTTAGAATGAGTCGGGGCTAAACTGGATGTTGATTTACTTCCCTACGTTCAATATAATTTCCTTTACTAGCATAGAGTATTTTTAAAAATAGGTCATTTCCTGTTTCGTTTCCGATAAATCCTAATGTTACGGCTTTTTCCCCTTCAATGATCTCATTTGCGGGACGAGCTGTAACTGGCAGTTTTAAAATATTCATTAAACCAGAAGAAGCAGCCCGAAAACCCACGTCATGCACACGACCATAAAAAGCATGGTCAAACCCATATTTTTCTCCTTCCTCTGGCGAATATGACTTGAATTCATCTAAATATGGATAAAAAGATTTAATCCACCCAAATCCAATACCAAGCCTCCTATACTCGGCTAATGTTTCTGGACAATACTTTTCCCGATCTAGATCATCTGTTGGACCAAGATACCTATTTACGTGTCCCGGACTGATTATTCCAGCGTCTCTGTCTCGAAAAAAATGATCATTAGAAAAATGCTCAAACCTTCTAACATGATGGTGTTCCTGGCTTAAAAGTAGAACCCTTTCGGAACCAAACTCTCTAATCCAAGCTAATTGATCTCTCCACCCGTCATAACCTAATTCTTCAATTACTGCCCGCTCTTCCTCAGTAGTTTGAGCATGATATTCTTTTAAGTCAGCCTCTTCAGCCCGAGCAACCTTTCCTCTAAATAAATTCTTGATGAATTTAACCATATACGTAAATTTTATGTTAGTCGGCTTTATTAAGATACAAAGTCAATTCTTGATAAGCCCGTTGTTGTTCTACTTAATCTGTTATGCCTTCAGTCATGACTTGGAAAATGCATTCCGCGTCAGGCATGTTGGGTGAATCAATGAGTTGTGCAACCCTCTTGCTGCCCTTACTCTTTCTAAGGTAGACTCTAAAGGTTGAGTGGTGGCCGACTATGTGGCCGCCAATTGGCACTGTCGGGTCTCCGAACAATACGTCTGGGCGACTCATGACTTGGTTGGTGACAATTACTGCCGCGTTATGAAGGTCGGCACACTTTCTCTGTAGAGTGTGCATGTGCCTGTTAAGTTTTTGCTGACGGCTTGCAAGCGTACCCCGACCCACGTATTCCGCGCGAAAGTGTGCGGTAAGCGAGTCCACGATTACGAGGCGGACGTTCTTCTCTTTCATTATCTCCGACGCCTTTTCGGCGAGAAGCATCTGGTGGTCGCTGTTGTAGGCGCGGGCCACCTGAATGTTTCCGAGAACCTCTTCAGAGTCTAGCCCTAAGTGTTCGGCCATCTGCTGTATACGCTCCGGCCGGAAAGTGTTTTCAGTGTCAATGTAGATTGCATTACAGTCTAAGCCTCCTTTTTCCACTGGAAGCTGAACGTTCACGCACAACTGGTGTCCGACCTGGGTTTTCCCGGAGCCGAATTTTCCGAAGAACTCTGTTATGGCCTGAGTCTCTATCCCGCCCCCGAAAAGCTTGTCGAATTCAACGCTTCCGGTCGTAAGCTTTCCAACCAGCTTCCTCTTTTCAAGGACGTCCAGGCCGGATTCAAAACCCATCTGAAGGTTCTCGCGCGCGGAAGCGATAATCTTTATGGCAGTAGCCTCTCCAACACCAATCTCCTTAAGCTCTCCGGGACTGGCCGCGGCAATAGCCTCGACCGACGAATACCCAGACTCCCTAAGCTTTTCAGCGATAGTCGCTCCAACACCATCCAAGTCATCAAGATCCATTTGGAATAACTTATGTACTATTCTTTAAATAAAAAAGATGGTGAGAGAGCAAGAGAAAAGTGAGGCTACCTTGCTTTTAACTTCCCATTACCGCAGGTTACATGATGCATAAATTAAGATTGGGGGGAATGTTTATTGAAGATACATCAGAAGGACTCCCTTCTAAAACTAGTTGTCCTCCAACATTTTTAAGCCAGTATCTACCTCGAGGAAGAACCATGCTTTCGTTGTTTGCAAGGTAGATCGTAGCCCCGCGCTTTTTGACGGATATATTCTCTAAAAGCATGCCATAGGCTCCAACATATTCTGGTATGTCGGTTTGCTCGGCTGAAAAGCCTGTTCCTGATCCATCCAATACACCATCAGTAAGCTCCACACGCCATCCATTATAGGTCACACCATCTAACACAATATCCCTACCATCCTCGAAAACCATATTGTCGGATGTGTCATAAACCCAGAGATTGGCGACACCAACTCGACCCGACTCTAAGGCATCAATTAGGGCTACCTCAAATTCATCTACCACAGCATTCGCGCTACGACCTACTGCAGTCTCAATCAGAAGGCCTCCGGGTTTTTTAACGGATAATAAAACTGATTCAACCTCCCCTCCTAAATCAACAATGTCTAAAATCTTGAACTTATACCCCTGATAATCAGCTGAATAATTTTCTGTGGAGACACAACCAAGAATCTCGCCTTTAGCTAGATACGCTTTTTCAACGTTTAAGAAATCCTTGACGGAAAACACATCCCCAAACCAAATGATGTCACCCTTATATTCACGGTCAATCAACGCACCCTCACCAGATATGCTAGTCAACGGCAGCTCTCCAACATCAACCACATAACTCAACGTATTCGACGGAATCCGGATGACCAGTGAATCATTCACAGTAATCCGTGACCAATCCACAAACAGATGCTCGCTTATATTATGGTCTACACCTACTAGACCCACACTGTTGTGGAAGGACTCATCTAAACCAACTCCTAAAAGCATATCACCTATCCCGCTTAGACCACAGTCAAAGCAGCCTGTGTGTCCGGCATCGTGTTGGGCCATCGGCCAAGGCATTTTTCCCGCATCGTAGGTGGTATTGAGGTCCCACGCATACAGATAGTGTGTGTCCTCCCATATATTGTCTGTGCTTGCAAGAAGGTCTATTCTGCCGTTTGAATCAAGGTCTGTGATTGTTGGCGTCATGCCACCCACGTAATAGTATGTTTCTTTTGGATATCCTTCAAGCCAGTTCCCATAAACATCATATCCATCGACCCTGTTGTGATGGGGATAGATTATATCCAAGACACTATCCCCTGACACCTCGCCTACGACAGGAGACCTTGAATTGTACATCCTATGTGATTGAATATCTAATCGGTTCCCTTGATAGTCGAATATATAAGTCTGGCCTCGGATAATATCAGGGTTATCGTTTGCTGTTACAAAAAATGCGAGGAACCCGTCTCCCTCTATATCAAAAACCGGAACCGACTGAAATATCTCCTTATTGCGCAGCAGAGGACCGCCAAACAGTGTCTGTCCAGTTCTGTTAAAAACGTATAGTCCTCCTCCATACTCTTCTTGGTATAAGTGCTGGAAGGTCCCTATGATTATCTCTGAGTATCCGTCTTGATTTATGTCGCCAACTGTAGGGTTTGCTGCCACCGGACCACCCAATTCAACTGGAAACCCTGGAACAATCGAGCCATCCATGTTGAATGCTTGGAGTAGGCCTTCTGGATGAATTGTATCCCAAGAGAAATTTTCAGGGTCAAAGTCATCATGATAGACGTTTCTCATGGTTGCCACAATAATCTCTAATTCCTGGTCGTCATCCAGGTTCCCGACTGCAGGTGCCCCACCCCCCTCAAATGCCACTCTAAACCCACTATCATGACTTATGTTATAGATCAACTGGGGCCAGCCGATCATCATCTCCCCCCGGTAATCTAATACTGCTAGCATGAATCCTGTGAAATTATCTGTCTGGTAACCCACGAGTTCAAATACCTTTAAAACCTCTTTTTTCCCGTTGTAGTCTAGGTCTGCGATAACAGTGTCTGTAGTGGGCTGGGATGCTATCGAAAGCGAAAAACGATCCACTAGGGAGCCTGATCCATTGAAAACATATAGATAATCCCGTCCAGTCACCACGATCTCTTTTTTGCCGTCCCCATCCAAGTCAGAAATCGCAGGGGATGCGAGATTCCCCCCCGGAAGGTCCTCACCAATCAATTCTACGGGGAATCCAGGCAGACTTTCTCCATCCGGGTCAAATCCGTATACCGAGGGAGGCCTTCCGCCGACTATGATAAAAGTCTCTTCCATCCCGTCTCCATCCACGTCAGAGACTACAGGTTCGATAACTCCCACCCAATAGGGTGTTCCCTCCACTTTAAAAGTTGTCCTATAGCCGGTTTCACCGCCACGTAACTCGTTATCCAACACACTAGCGGACTTAATCTCGTCTGACTCAAACCTAGTCCTTTGCATGAGATTGTCCTTGGATGCTATTTTAGCTGTTATACGGTCTTGTCCATCAACGAGATACAATGAATCTGCAGTTGACCCATCCTCTCCCTCATAGAAGAATGTGGGAATCCTTATAGGCCATCCTCTTTTCAGAGTCGGGTCGAAGATGATGGGATTAACCTCGGTTGTGGATATGCTTTGGTCGTTAAAGGTAACTTCAAGTATGAGACTGTACCATCCACGTTCATTTTCAATTGCACTAGTATCCCAGGTACCAAGCATTCCCTCCCTTATCTCGTTTAGTCCATCATCGACGAGTGTTATTCCTTCAGATGTTGGCGTCCCTTGTAAGATATAGTGTTGGTAGGTGAGGTTGTACTTTTCTACGTCAGTCCCGGTCGTACCCCATATCTCGATGACATCCCCCGTCCGGTATAGCCGCCCCAAGTTTGGATCAATAAGCTTTGGTGATAAAGCCAGGGTGACATTCAAGTAAGCTACTTCACCTTCAGCGATAAGCACCTCTCCGAGATAGTCCATGTAGTCTTCCTTTGAAACCTTAATGTTTCTCTGCCCTGGATTAAGGTCAATAAGCAGTGGAGTAAGTCCTCGATTGAAGTAGGCGCCTGTTTGCTGGTCCATGACAGCAACCGTGGCATTAGGAGGACCAGATGTTATCCCGAGTTCCCCTAAGGGGGGGCTGCTATTTCCACATTCTACTGTAAGATCTGGATTTGAGTCATCACAATCAGAGATACCGTCGTCGCATGCGGGGCATCCGGTTGTGGGTTTCACCCCCAGCCCCCAATTGCAATAACCGTCTACATCATTATCGTTGCATATCCGGGTATGCGGTATTGGAGGGATGGGTTCATCAACAGCGTAGGCGAGCCATGAGTCGATTAAACACTCTCCTGCAAGTATATTAAAGTATCCGTTTTCACCCCAACCTGTCCCCCAACTATTTTTAACTATCCAGTAATCCATGCCATCGTATACCCCCCACCCGACGATGGTGACGGAATGAGCACCCACCACGGAAGTTGTTGTGGGGGAATATATTCCTCCAGTATATGATATTAAGTCGGAGTAGACAATCATGCCCACTTCGACAGGACCATAATCCATTATGGTCTGTTTTATCGACTCACGCGTCAACTCAGGACTTTCAAAGGATGTGGTCTTCCAGGCATCATCCAGCCAGTTACTGCACTTTCCAGAACAGTCATCATCCCCTGCGGTGTAGGGAAAGCAAGGTTCGATAGCTACTCCCTCATTCTGGAAGTAATCACTGAATATCTCCTCGATTTGATAGTCATATGCTCCAGCGCAACCATTTCTCCCGTGGACGACTGGTAGGTAACAGGACACCAAATCCTGCTCAGACAAGTCCAAGTCCAAATCAGGATTATTGTAGTACGCATTAATCACCGTCTCGAAGGCGGCGAGTGCTCCGAAGGCCCAACAACTACCGCAACCAAGTTGGTCGCGGATGGGGGTCGTATAATCCATTCCATGGACGTTTCTCCAGTCGAAGAATTCGGGTAAATCAGAGTCACCACCCCCTAAAAGTGAACTCTTACTGGCCTCAATCGACGCCTTCTCAATTTTTTGTAGTTCCACTTCAGAAGGCGGCTTTAAACCTAAAAAGCCCTTCCTCTGCTCATCTGACAAAACAGACTTTGACGTGTAGCCGGCCTGCCATAAACCACCCTCGCTTTTAATGGCGTCTTTTACACCCTCAACCTCCTGCTTTAACTGAATCCTCTTTTCCTTAGGGAGCTTGAGGATTTCATCACGGATTTTTTTAGAGACATTAAATAGATCGGAGGATTTTATATCACCCTCGGAAAATTGAATTTCCCCTCCGGGAGGGTTTGAACTCAGGTTTTTGTATGTTTCGTCTGTAAACTCCCTTGGCGCAACATGCCCGGGGAGTTGGATAGTTGAAGTTGCGGGAGTATGTGTGATAGTATGTACTTTAATGATTGATGAGGTTGTGGTGAATCTGGAGATAGTGTCAAGGTTTGCGTGAATGCTCTGCACTTCCCCGACTTTGACTTCGGTTTCAACCGTCCACTTCTTGTATCCTGATTTTATCAAAATTATTTTATGAGATCCGGGAGACACTTTCACGGAAACCGGAGTCCGGCCTTTCTGATTACCCATACTATCAATGAAAACCCACGCGTCAGACGGAGACGAAGAAATTTCAAGGACGATCCCGCCAGAAAACTTGCCAGCCGGCGAAGACAAGCCCAAACCCAGATAAAAGACTCCGGAAACGAATATGAACAACACCAGAAACAGGAAAAGCGAGTCAATGTGAAAGTCTAGTGTGAAGGCTTTATGAGCCATGTAATAGACTTGGAAGTTGAATAAAAAAAGAAGATTAGTCGATGAGTTTTCTCATTTTTTCGACTATCTTGTCCCCTTTTATGAGGCTGTAGTTTAACACGTCGATGAGGGTTTTGGCGGACCGGATCTTTATTTTGCCCTTGTATTTGTTTTCGAGGAGGACGTCTTTCATGTTTGACGCGGGAATAATCACTTCTTTTATTCCCGCTTCGAATGCGGCCTCGATTTTCTGGGTGACGCCGCCTACGGGCAGGACTTCACCGCGGACTGTTAGGCTTCCGGTCATGGCGACGTCCTGGCGGACTTCGATCCCTTCTAGGGCGGAGATGACTGCGACTGCAACGGAAACGGACGCGCTGTCTCCTTCAACACCTTCATAAGTCTGGAGGAACTGGATGTGTATGTCGTGGGTGGCGATGTCTTTGCCGCTGATTTTTTTGAAGAGCGCGGAGACGTTCGTAACCGCCTCTTTGGCAATCTCCCCGAGCTTTCCTGTCGCCATGATTTTGGCGTCCCGTGCGCTTTGGGCTGGGGCTACTTCAGCGACTATGGGAAGGACCGTCCCTCCTTCACCGATGACTGCGAGGCCGTTTACGCGTCCAATACGGCCTCCGTCTGTGACTAAGATGTTGTATTCCTTCTTCTTTTCAAGATACTTGTCGCCGACCTGCTGCTCCAGGGTTCTCGCACTCTTCTTGCCGGCGAGAACGTCTTTAGCGGTTACGTACTTGTGGCCGCGCTCATGGGATATGTCTCCGGCAGCCCGGATGAGTCCGCCGAGCTCGCGGAACCTGAGCGTCATCTTATCTCTCATGCCGGCCTTCCTCTTGGCTTCGCGGATTATCTCTTCCACTGCCTCGCGCTTAAAATGTGGGATTTTCCCGTCGTTTGTTATTTCCTGGGCTACGAACTGCACGATCTTCTTCCTTGTCTCGTCGGTGTCGTCTATCATCTCCTCCATAAAGACTTCATAGCCGTAGCCTCGGATTCTGGAGCGGAGGGCAGGGTGCATGTGCTCTAGCACGTGAATGTTTCCGGCCGCAATGAGGATGAAGTCGCAGGGGCATGGGTCGGTTATTACCATGGCGCCTGAGCTCATCTCGCTTCTGCCGGTGATTGAGATTTTCTTCTCCTGGATTGCGGTGAGAAGGTCTAGCTGGCTTTTCCCGAGGGTGCCTACTTCGTCTATGAAGAGTACTCCCTTGTTCGCCTTGTGTATGAGGCCTGCGACGACGCGTGTGTGTGCGGGCGTTCCAAGGCCTCCAGTCTGCAAGGGGTCGTGCTTCACATCCCCAAGGAGTGCGCCTGCGTGGGCTCCGGTTCCCTCGTAGAATGGAGCCTGCTTCATCTCGGCGTTGTCTACGATAAGCCGGGGGCCCATGGGCTTTGACCCCCCCATCATGCCGCGGAAGTTCACGCCGAAAAGAAGCATGAAAGGTATTCCAAGAATGATAAGTGCCGCGATTATGATTCCATCAGGAACTATTCCTGAAATATACAGTCCCAGCGGAACCAGGAAAAAAAGTAGCATGAAAAGCGGGAGCCTGTTGGACTGGTTTTCAGATTGTTGGGGTTTCCCACCCTCATCCCGCAAAGCCTTAATTATTTTTCTGCCTTCTCCTGCCGGCGCGACCTTGATCTTGGGATTGTTCTCATCCTCCATGTTCGGATAGGAAAGAACATCCTCCAACATCTCGGCCGGTATAAGCTCGGCCATGGCTTTGGCGAGCATTGACTTGCCCGTCCCGGGCTCGCCGATGAGGAGTATGTGACGGCGCTGTTTGGCGGCCTTGCGGACTATCTCACACGCCTTGTCCTGGCCGATGACCTGATCGATCAATTTCTCAGGAACGGAAATCTGGTCCGTCGTCTTAAACTTGCTCCAATCATTCATAGACTCGGCCGTAATGAGCCGCTTTTTCCCGGCCTTCACAGGTTTGTCCTCCGTCACAAACAACTCGGGTTTCTTTTCCGAATCCATCGTAAATGAATTGATTAATAGAAGATTAAATAATGATTCACCATACGACCTCCACGTCGTCGGTCCTCTGCTTGGGAAGGACTACAGTGTCTGATACATCCATACGCACTCCCGCCTCGAACATTTTCTTGGCAAGCACCGCGATCATTGTCCCATTATCCCCGGTAAAACCTTTCGGGACGGCGAAGGATGCATCATGCTCACTGGCCATAAGCTCGATCATCTCCTGCAAGCGCTTGTTCGCGGCAACTCCACCAGTGAGCAAAACCTCCCCCTTATTCAAGTGTGCGAGCGCCCGCTCGGAAACTTCAGTGCACATGGCAAAAGCAGTCTCCTGAAGGCTGAAGCAGACATCTTCGAGTCGCTCGCCGGATTTAGCGAGGTTTACGGCGGCCGTCAAAAGACCCGAAAACGACAAGTCAGTGCCCTTGACGGTGTAAGGAAGCTTCAAGTATTTGCTGCCGCCTTTCGCCAGCGCCTCAATCTTTGGTCCTGCGGGATGCGGGAGCCCCACTTCCCTGCCGAACTTGTCGAGCATGTTGCCGAGCCCCACGTCGAGGGTTTCACCGAAAACCCGGTAGCGGCCGTGTGAGAGTGCTATGACCTGGCTGTTTGCTCCGGAAACGTAGAGGGTTAGGGGGTTCGTGAGCTTGTTGAATACTCGCCCCACTTCGATGTGGGCGATGCAGTGGTTGACTCCGAGGAGGGGGATTTTGTGGTAGAGTGCGAGCGCGCGCGCGGCGGTCGCAACGGTTCTAAGGCACGGGCCCATCCCCGGCCCCTGACTGAAAGAGATGAGGCTTATGTCACCCCATCCCACAGAAGCCTTCTCGAGTGCCTCGGCGAGCGCGCCCTTAATGGTCTCCCCCATGTGCTGGGCCGCCTCACGCGGGTGTATGCCGCCGCCCTTGGGAGAATAAAATTTTTTCACGTCAGCGAGGACGCTGAAATCGTCGTCAATAATCCCGATTCCAAGAGTATGGGCGGTGCCTTCAAAGCCTAGTGTTATCATTTTCCCCCATATATTGAAACACTTCCAGTATTATAATATAGTATGACTTTAATCCTGGGGGGAAAATTGGGTGACATTAAAAGACGACCCTTCAGGTTACTACAAGAGTGAGAGTTGAGGATTCGGTTCGAAGGACACATTAGAGACAACTAGATTACCTGAACCGCAGACTTAAATAATCTTGTAGTACCAATGAATACTTAATATGGGCGTTGGAATACTATCCGGGACGAAAGTCATAATCGGAGACTCCGAGACCAAGAGCTTGCTTAAAGAGCGCGGCTTCGGGGAGCTTGAAGGCAAGCGTCTTGTAATCTCCCTTATCGAGGCGGTCTTTCTCGTGGATACTGAGAAGATTTCGGTTATGAAGGGAGACAAAGAGCTCTCCTTCGAAGACCTTTTGAAAATCGGTTCGAAGGCGGAGAAGGAATTCTACAACAAGTATATAGTATTCAAAGACATGCGAGGGCGCGGATTACTAGTCCGCACGGGCCTGAAATTCGGAACAGACTTTCGAATCTACGAGCGCGGTCAATCCATCGGCCGCGGCCACTCGACCAAGCTAGTCCACGTCGTAGCTGAAGAATACAACTGCAGCTTCCCGGAAATGGCGCGGGCACTCCGCCTTGCGAAAAACGTCAACAAAGACATGATCTACGCCATCGTCGACGAAGAAAGCGACGTAACCTACTACCTCGTCGACCGCGTCAAACTCTAGAAGATGGCGACGAAAGTTAGCCAAAAACCACCAGAAGAAGAATTTGTGAATGGTGTGCCAAAGGAAAAATACGAGTGGCTCATAAATGTTGGGAAGCTTGCGAGAGAATTCAATAAAGAACACGAAATCGGAATGGGAACCTGTCAAGCCCACAATTTCACCATGGAGGCAATGCTTCAGAAGCTTGGAGTAGATTGTAGAGTGGTGGTTATGGACGATCAGCATTACCTTAGACATTACTTCGTAGCGATCCATGGTGAATCTGATGATGATGAGATAAGCGCTGATGCCTATCCCGAAGGTGGCACATTCACGAAATTGACGGGTAATGAAGTTAATGTATTCAAAACTAAACTGCCTGAAAACATTCATTATTATGGGGCTAGAGAATTGTCTGAGGAAAATAATCATCCAGCCGAGCGTCGGAGTGAATATTCCACAATTATCAAGCAAGTCAGGCAGGGTTTAGAAAAACACCCGCCAGACCTCGCAGAACTGTCCGAAAATAATTCGTTCAGAAAATGACTACTAAGAAGAAGTGTTTGGCGCGGGTTCAGATGGTTTCCAGGGAGATTCAAGTCGAGAATGAAGCTAACATTCATGGGATTTCGTCGCGAAGGATTGCGTTGTTTGCACAAGAGCTTCGAGATGAATATGGGATAAAGACCACAATCACTGATGAGGGTTACGGGGAGACTGTTGACGCGACCAATGACGGGGAGATTCTCGCCCTCGGCATCGAACACGAAGACTGGGTGACAGTCACTGTGGCCGGACGCCACCCGAAGACGAAACTCGAAACCCTCACCCACATTTGGGATGATATCCTCAAGGACAGCATGGTGCTTGAAGGAGGAGAAGAGTTAACAGAGTATTCGAAACAAGCAAAGGAATTATTCGCTCCAGTGAGGAAAACATAAGATAGTTAATTAACACTTACCATGATGAAACAATGAATCTCGTAGCCCTTGGAACTATAGCGTTGGACACCATTGAAACCCCGTTCGGAAAGAGGGAGAACATCCTCGGCGGCTCGACGGTCTATTTTTCGCTCGCCGCCAGGTTTTTCAGCGAGTGCGGGATAATCGGGGTGGTGGGAAAAGACTTCCCGCCAAAATATTTGGACTTTCTAGGGGGGAAGGGAGTCGATACTGCCGGCGTCGAGGTCGCAGACGGGAAAACCTTCCACTGGAGCGGTGCATACGAGTACGACATGAACGTCGCCCACACCAAAAAGACGGAGTTGAACGTGCTCGCAGACTTCAAACCCAAAATCCCGAAAGAATACGAGAATTGCACTTACCTGTTCCTCGCAAACACGGACCCCGACCTGCAGCTTGAAGTCATAAAAAAAGTCAAGCCAGAGTACG
>JBDRAY010000135.1:0-3533 GCA_043823295.1 Methanobacteriota archaeon
GCATTTGAAATGAAAAATCCACAAAAGATGGGATTTCCAGAAACTGAGGAAATGATCCTTACAAGCAACGGGAACAACGGAAGAAAAGCGATACTAGACCACTCTCCTGGAATATAGGAATAACCTTCCTCAACGATTTCCATATACCACCAAGAATCCCACTTGTAGAATAATCCATTTATCGATGGAGAGTCAGCAAATGCAAAAGGACCTGGAGAGATCACAGAAAAAGAAAGGTACGCAATCAGGTAAATCAAGATTCTAGAAGCAATGAGAATGATAAAAATGTCTGAAATTCCACTAGATTTCAACCGATGGATAAAACCGAGTTTATTCGACCAAACTACCATATTATTTTCACGAAAAAGTTATTATAAAACAAATTATATTAAGTATTAGAACACTCATAAGATAGAATTTGAAAAGGCCTATTTAAAAATAATAAAGCTTTGATTAGTCAAGTGTAAAACTTACCGCCCCTGTCGGACAAACCCGGGCACAACCTTTCAGGGCGTCACAAGCATCCGGACGCGCAACAAAAGCCTTGCTTCCCTCACCGTCTGATTCCCGAAGCTCAAGGACCTTCGGGTGGACGGGACAAATGTTCACGCACGCCCCGCAATCGAGGTGTTTTTCCAAATCTATAACTGGATTTATTATCTTTAAACTTTGGCACCCGAATATTTACTGATGTCGCGCATCATTCAACAATCGAGAGCTGGGAAACGTGCAAGCGAGTTAACAGGACTTGATGCCATCTGCGCCCAATACCCCTTCCTCCAGCAGGAGTGGAACGACCGCGCAATCGTCCATGTAAACAGTGCCGCAACCAGCCAGATACCGCTTATCGTCGACGCCCGTGTAACCCAAGCTGCAGGACTTGGATACGAGAACGTCCACCGAGGTCATTCACGACTATCACAGAATGCAAGCCATTCATACGAGCTCGCCCACAAGACCGTCGAGCAGCTTTTAAACGCCGAGGAGGGGTCTGTTTTTTTCACGGGAAACACAACCCTCGGGTTAAACACAGTCCTCCATTCAGTCGCGGAATACCAGAAGGCACACGGCATGTGGGACGACGGTCATGGAGGCGAAGGCGGAGCACTCGTCACGACGGAGAGCGAACACAGTTCAAGTGTTGTTCCTATGCAACAGCTTGCGGAAAAGTTCGGGCTGCGGATGGTGTATCTTTCGACTGGAAAGTGGACCGGAACTTTGTATGAAGTGAGGCCGAGTGACATCCCCAACGACACCAGGATTCTCGCCGTAACCCACGCCTCAAACGTTACGGGCGCTATAACACCAGTCGCCGTGATTGGAAGGATGCTTCGGAACAAATGCCCTAATGCGTTCTATCTCGTAGACGGCGCCCAGACGGCGCCACGGCTTCCCATAAACGTCCAGGAGTTGGATGCGTTGGATGCCTTTGTAGGTGCAGGCCACAAGATCACGGGCCCTGCCACAAGCTTCGTATACATGAAACCCGAGTGGATACAGGAACTTACACCGCCGTTTCTCGGCGGAGGCACGGTAACGGATGTGACGCATGACGGGGCAACCCTCGTACAGGGGATTGAGAAATGGGAGCCGGGAACGCCAAATATCCTAGGAGCAGTCGCACTGGACGCGGGAATTAGATTCAACGTCCTCTGTGGGATCGGTCACTTGGAAAAATCCCCGGAAAGACGGGATACACTCCTAAGGTCCCTCGAATCCCAGGAACTTCAAGCGCTGGCAGGCCTTCCCGAACCCGAGCTTGCACGAGGCTTACACACGTACTTGTTCGGTGACGACGAGCCACCCGCCGAGAAGATGGCAGCCTACTACACAACGCTCGCAGAGGGAAGACCTCTTGACCTGGACCGGTTCGAACTCACCCACGGCCAAGACCTCCCCCAACCGCTCGTCGAGCGGGCCATGGAAAACATCTTCATCCACGAGCTGGAGTTGTATAATCTGCTCATGTCGGAAATACTTGATGTGGAAAATGTCGGGTTGGTTGGCGAAGCTTATGAAAGTCCTCACGTCGGCGTCATTTCAGTCATCCCCAAACACGGAAGCGTCGAAAAACTCGCTCGACGGCTTGATGAGCGCGCCATCGAGACCCGCGAAGGCTGCCATTGCGCCCACATACTCATTCGGAAACTCTGCCACCTTCTAGGGCAAGAAGGAGACTCTGGGAATAGAAGGCAGGGGACAGTCCGCTTCAGCCTCGACAAATACAACACACGCGAGGACATGATAGCCATCGGAGAAGCGTTAAGGGAAATCAGAGAGGAAGACGAACAGTAAGAATGTTAGACCAGGAAATATCAAACCACTTCCAACATGATTATTTACGAGTGCAAACTAGTCTATGGGTGGCGGCAACTTAGTCTCCTGGCCTGAACGGAAGTATACCACTCCTTGCGGTGCGAGTTCTCTAAAGCGCATAAACGTTGTTTGCAGCCTTGGTACATTTTCAGATTCCACTCTCACAAGAACCCCGTTTACGTCTGTATACCTTTCACCCAATGCCGGGGTAACCAGTTCATGCAAGCTTTCAGGGGGCACTCCTTGGACTTCCGAGACCTCGTGCATGTCTACTCCAGGATTCCCGCAATTGATGGACCCGACCTCGATGTCTTGCGGCCTGCAAGAGAGTATTTGCATGGTCTTCCTATCCCCAGAGGGGCCTTCCAAACCCGTGAAAGAAACTCCGGGACGGTTAACCCGGATGTGATACCAGTCGTTTGAACTAGCTAATTTTTTGTGTTTTTCTCTCGTCCATAACTCCAGTTTCCCATCAATCATAACCATCGGGACGTACTCGCTGTCGGTGACTTTAGGCTCCATAAAAATCAATCCTGATGCAGTCCCCCTTGTTATCGCATCAACTATTTTGGGGCTCGCAGTCCGATAACCCATCTTGGCTAAAGCCTCGAAGGCGCCGGGTGCGTTATCAAACACCCTGGGGTGATACTGGATGGGAGAGCCTAAAAAGTCCTCTCTTGTAAGGTCAGGCGGACCCTTCATCGAGACCCTTGGAGGTTTTTCTTCATCTGCGAGATCACCGAAAACAAATGTTGTTTGAGGGTCAGCTGCAAACCTGTTTAAAAGCATGCTCACTTTGTCCAGACAACCCCGCTGCTCCATCTCCCGGGTTAAACACCTCAACATTTGCTCGTGTTTTCTGATTTCTTCTCGGAGACTCTCATCATCGAAAGTAACTGAATAATAACCATCAGTATAAGAATTCATGTGAATCAGGTCACCAGTTGATCTGAATTCGGCCTCAATACCGTGCTGCCGACCCCCAACTCGCATGACGCTTAAGGAGGTTAAATCATCCTTCATGCGCAAGGAACAATTATAAGCTTCAAACTCCTCCCCAGGGACTGTGAACTGGAAGTTAACACTGTTTGCAACTTCAGAGGAAAACAGGAGATTCACGCCATTAATTCCAAAACCAGAACCCTGCCCTTCACGGGTACTTTTCATAAGACTAAGACCGTCTTGATCAACAGTAACCGCCGTAAAAGCAGGCACAT
>JBDRAY010000136.1:0-2343 GCA_043823295.1 Methanobacteriota archaeon
AACCGTGACGACACGGTAAACCTGGAACAACTGACAGACTTTGCAGTGGAAAAACTCACTGAAATAGAAAAGACTCAGATGACTTGGGGAAAATAGAAGAAAGAAAAAAAGTTGCTCCCGCCGAATCATCAACATCGCAGACGGAAAGATAAAATAAGCTAAACTTCAGGGATGGGGGTAGAAGCAAACTGTGGGTGAACTTAATCAGCCTGTCATTGACTTAGAGTTAGGAACGTCTAGAGTGTAAGAAAAAGACAGGAGATTGAAGACTCGCTCTTTTATACAAATATTCGATTCGGCGAAGGCGATAAAAAGTAATCTTTATACAATTAACAGGATTTTTAATGAGATAGTCCGTGATATTAAGTACAATGGCCGAAAAGATTATTGGTAAACCACCAAGGGAGAAACGACCGAATTATTTCAATAATGAGTTAGCTGGCCTTACCGAAAGATTTCCAGTAGCTGAGGTTTTAGGTGAAGGCTTAGAATCTTGGAAGGTTGGGAATTATACTGGACTAGACTGCATGGGGATGTTCAATAGCTCACCCGCAAATAACAGTGAATTCCAAGCCTTTTTAGGTCAGGTTGTTCATGAGGCAGCAAAAGAAGGAAAATGGGTTGGCATCGACACGGGCTGGACCCCGGCGCAAACAGACGATTTTTTACAGTCAAGGGGAGGTGCGAAACCACTGACTGACTATGGACGTGGACTGGATAGAGCCTTGACCGCGGAATTCATTGCACTGACGCGAGACGGAGACAAAACCTTCGTTACACCCACAGAAGGAACTGTAGCGTTCTTAAAAGAAAGGCTTAGCTGATTCATCCAAAAAAAAGGGCTCGAACTTCGAATTAGCCCCGGGAGGCTCCGAATTCCAATAGAGCAGAATAGTCCACTTAAAATCCCGATAAAAGTCACAATTAAAATACGCTTAGAGTTCATAAAAACCACCCCCTCGAAAGCATATTCGAACCAAAATTAAAAAATAGAATAGACCACAATCTTGAAAATTTTATTCACCTCACATAAGTCTGGAATTTAACTTTGTAAACTTCATTTAATTAATTTATGGTGAAGAAGCATCTCGTCAAGGATCTTCGAAGGGACCTTGTTTTAGAGGAGGCCCGCAAGGTCTGTGATGCGCCTGAAGAGGTTGGAGTCATCGACGTTAAGCTTCCGGGAATCCGGGAGGGAAAATATAAGTCGACTGCAGACGGATTATTCCTACCGTTTAAAGAACCCGGTCCACTGACCTACGCGTTTGCCGGTGAAGTCCGTTTGCGAACAACTGAATTGATGGAGGAGGCTGAGGCTTCGGGCGATCTGGGATCATGGATTCTAGCACACCGACACAGGGTGCGGGCACAAAATCCAACTAAGAGTTTTGGGTGGATTTTTGAGGAGCCAAAATACCAGGACTATAGTTGGGAGGACTACAGAAAGGATAACATGGGTGGGATACACCTTGAAAAGTGTGTGAAGGAGGCACGAGTGGCCCGGCTAATGTATCAGGGGCTAGCTGAATTACCTGAAAAAGCCGACTGTATTCGTGTGGCTTTCACACGGTTAAGGCATTCAAGGGTGGAGAGGGAGGAAACCAGCACAGACTGGACTTACCGCGGCCTTGCGATTTTCCCTGAGGGCACGCGACTTAACTGCGATTCATTGTTTCAAGATGAGATGGTTACTGCAGACCGCCCAGCGATAATGTATATGGTTCCCGAAGCCCCGTGCATCGAGCACTCGTGCGACCGCTTGTACAAGGATTTGGATAAGAAGCAGGTTGGACGGACAAAGGAAAAGAAGACTATTGCCGTCGGCCACATACCCTACATAGCTCCACAAGGCCTTGTGGATGCTGTAGGAGGGGAGGGTGGTAGTCGAATCGAATTCCAAGATGAAGGAGGCTTGAAGAATCCAATGGTATGGGGCATTGCAGCATTCTCTGGATTCTTCACCAATGCGAAGCCATACAGGATACCGCCAAAACTTCTAAACTAAGTATTGAAAAGAAAGAAAAAGGTTTAGCCCTGGGAGGATTCGAACCTCCGTCCGCGGTTCCAAAGACCGCAAGGATTGGCCACTACCCTACAGGGCTTTTTATGTTATTTTTTATGCATTGGATGGAAGGGCTTATAAAGAGCTGTCGAGCATGATCGAAGACAGCTCAATTGTGAACGGATTTCCGTTCGGCCACTACCCTACAGGGCTGGGTCTTATTAAAACATTTTTTCAGGCTATCGAGCGGCGTTATGCCGCGAGTATAGCCTCTTTGATCAACCTTTATGAAAGGTTGCGTTGCGCCCGCCGGGATTTGAACCCGGGTCACAGGCTTGGAA
>JBDRAY010000137.1:0-2052 GCA_043823295.1 Methanobacteriota archaeon
GGAGAAGGCGAAGGTGGGTGTGACACCGGGCATAGACTTCGTCACGAACGCCGAAGGCTACCTACGCTTATCCTACTCCAATTCGATGTAGAACCTCAAGGAGGGAATGAACCGCCTGGAATCCTACCTTCAAACCAGGAGGTCAGGTCTATAATGTTAGACTCATCCTATCGTTGGTTTGGAATTCTGCTCACATAGGTAAAGTGAAATCCCAGATAGTCGGCCACGGCTTGCTGAGTATAACCAAATTTTTTCACGACCTCCCGGATCGTTTGATTCCTTTTCGATCTATCACTGTGAACAATCCCCTCAAATATTTTATCAAGGGCAGGCCTTGCAGCATACCGCTGACCCTTTCGAATTTCAGGGACGTCTTTGTGTCTCCCCAGGGTGTCAGTAAAACTCCTTACAAAATCATCTTCTCCCAAAATTGCCTGTCCTTTGATTCCTGTCCGGACTGAATTTGTTCCAATACCCGAACTCAAGAACCTACAGGACCCCGGGAGGTTATAGGACACACCGCCCCGGGATATTCGATTCGTAACGGGCGAGCCATAATGGAAACCTCCAGAAACCCTAACAAAAGCCTAAGATTATAGACCCCAACTCACCACAAAATTGAGGGGACCGAAAAAGCGCCAGTGTATTTCGCACCTGCAATGTCTTGTTAGATAAAATTCAAGTTCCAAGACCTCTGTCCCTGTTTGTGACTGAAGTATCTTTTCTCCGCTTAACAATCCCCTGAATAGTCCATATAAATATTAGTCCCAGTACTGCCAGTATTGAAAACGTAAAGAGACTTTCTGAGTATTTTTTGAGATTTTCAATTTCAAATCCGAAGACTGTATATACTATTGTTGCTGGGAGCATACCTATGCCGGTTGCGAGTAAAAACCAACGGATCTTTATAGGGCTGACACCTGCCACATAACTGATTAAATCAAATGATATAAAAGGCAGGAGACGTGCAGTCAAAATTACCTTGAAGCCGTATTTGCTGCTAAGACGGCCGAGATATTCTATGCCTTTTTTATGGCCCAAGATCCTTTTTGCAAACCTTTCAAAAAACAAACGTGACAGCATAAATGAAACAAGTGCTCCGCACATGGCGCCCATCCATGATATGACTGTTCCCCAGTATACTCCAAAAACCAGACCGTTTGTTGCAGTAATGAGGAATGCAGGAATTGGAGCGATAACGGCTTGCAATGTCATTAGAAGTATACTCATTAAAGGCGCCGCAACTCCCCATGATTGAATTAGGTTTTTGATATCTGTAAGTGACTCATCTGTAAGAATAACGCATGTTTTCTGAAAGTGATGATGAATTGAGAAGAATACGGCAAGAAAAACAGCAAGAGTTAATAATAAAAGAACTAGTGTCTTAGGCCTGGTTAGGTCTAACCTTGCAAAGATAAAGCTAATGATCAAGATTCCTAAAAACAATAATGTCAGGGCATAAATTCCCATAGTAGTTCTTACTTATTCCCTTTGATAAACTAAATATAAATGTTTAACAAAAGGAATTAATGTTATCTAATGAACACCCCCATTCCTAAATATATGGGTATGCGCACATTATTAAAGCGCCCGAGTCTTTTTGCCACTGATGATATCTATCCTGATTTCTTTTAGTCCTAGTTGAAGGTTATTGAGCATTAACCATTATAATATAGCAATTTTCAGATTTTTTGTAAGGGCGGATTTCAGTCAACGATGCATCATTTGGCGGGAGGCCTGGTGAGCCATTCTCAGGGGTTCGGGGATGCGGAATCGAAAAATGGTCAAGCAAGGCAAGAAATGAAAGAAATATAAGTTGACGAAATATCTAAAGAAGTCTAATATGGGGGCAGTAGATAGGAAACCCTTGATATGAGCGATTTGGAAGAAATGTGGTCACAATTTTCACCACAACAAAAGAGGCGATATGAATTGATCGAGAAGGCCCGATAGGCACAGCTGGCCGACAAGATCAGTATCTCACACTGGTCTTCGGGCCTTTTACAAAGTGGGACCCAGTGGGAGGGAAAGATGGAAGATAATGAGTATCTA
>JBDRAY010000138.1:0-3551 GCA_043823295.1 Methanobacteriota archaeon
GCCTCCTGAGCCTAAGTCTCCTGAGTCTAAGCCTTCTGAGCCTAAGTCTCCTGAGTCTAAGCCTTCTGAGTCTAAGCCTTCTGAGCCTAAGTCTCCTGAGTCTAAGCCTTCTGAGTCTAAGCCTTCTGAGCCTAAGTCTCCTGAGTCTAAGCCTTCTGAGCCGGAATCCAAACCTGGTAAGCCTAAAACACCCGAATTCGCGCCTAAAGTTCCAATGCCTCCCCCGGAAAAACAACCTGAACGAAGGAAGTCTAGGAGGGAGCAAGCTATTGAGGAAGGCGATGTTGTCCCAGAGACACCTTTAGAAGGAAGAAAACCAGGAGAAGACCTCAGTAAAAAAGGGAAAGATGTGGATTTGCGCAAACAACAGATTAATGCTACAATAGACAGTTTAAAACAAAAGAGGGATCAAATACGGTCAATGGGTGGGGATATTAAAAATCTGAACACTCACATATCTTCACTAACAAGCATGCTCGGCAGGAACCTTACCAACGCTGACTACGCTAGGATGAAATCAATTGGAACTAAGGGGGTAATAGAAGCTGATCAAAAATATAATGAGGCGAAAAAAAAGAAGCCTGAAAAATAAAAAAAAGCTATCTCTTAACCGACTTGATAATCACTCCGCCAACCCGGACTGGAACGAGCTGTTCGCTCAACGTCATGGCTTCACGAAGCTTGTCTTCAACAGTCGCGTAAATAGTATACAAAGGCTGTTTAAGCGAAATTTTGTCTCCGACCCCGACGTGCAAGTAGACTCCAGCCGCCTTGTTTTTCGGAGCGCCCGCAGCCCTCGCAACCTTGGAGATGAGTTTACTGTCAATGTGCTTGACCCTGCCTTTCTGTTCGGACAAGACTTCGTAAGTCTTATCCCCGACGACTATATCTCCCGGCTTGACCTTGGGGTCGCCTCCCTGAAGCTTGATAATCTCGCGGAACTTCCTATCAGCCTTACCTGAAGACAATATTTCTTCGGCGACTTTACGGCCCTCACCCTTATGGACTTTTCCTGAAAGCTCGAGAAGCACTCCCGACAAGTCCACTGCCTTATTCGCAAGATCAAATGGTCCCTTACCCTTTAAGGCAGTTAAAACGTCTTTAGCCTCAAGGGCTGGTCCAATCCCATTGCCTATAGGCGCACTCCCGTCTGTAACGAGGCATTCAGTTGAAATATCAAGTCTCTTGCCCAGTTCGATGAATTTCCTGGCTAGACTGTTCGCCTGGTCCATGTCGTCGATTTTCGCACCCTTGCCCACGGGAATGTCTATAACAAGAAAGTCCGAGTCAACAGACTTCTTTTTAGCCATAACAGACGCTAAAACCTGGCCTTCAGGATCGATTGAAAGCGCGTATTCAGCACGGATTATTTTGTCGTCGGCTGGGGCGAGGTTTACTGAACCCCCCCACACGATACAGCCTCCAGCCTTCATAACAATGTCTTTGAGCTCGTCGATTGTGAAATCGACGTTCGCCAAAACCTCCATAGTATCCGCAGTACCTGCAGGCGAAGTTATCGCCCGGGAGCTGGTTTTTGGAATAGTTAAGCCTACCGCCGCAATTATGGGGACAATAATCATGGTCGTCCGATTACCTGCGACTCCTCCAATACAGTGTTTATCCACCGTGTCGTCTCCAAAGTTATGGTGTTCCCCGCTATCCACCATCGCTGAAGTCAAGGCCACGGTTTCGTCCATGTTATACCCGTTTATGTACGTTGCAGTAACCAAGGCTGAAAGCTCTATGTCGGAGAGATTATTGTCTACAATGTCTTGTATGATCTCCCTGATTTCGTGGCCGTGCAAGACCCCCCCAGAAATCTTCTTCTTGATGAATTCCACAGATTTAGGCCTGGAAGTAGCATTAACATCCACAACATCTCCGTCTTTCACGTCGAGAAGCTCTTTTACCTCCTCGAAAATCCCTATCTCCCCCCTCTTCACAAAGGAGGTTGTCGTGTCGACTATGGCCGTGACTGTGTTCGCGCCTTTTTTAATCTTTATCCTGTCAGAAACGTGTATTCCCATATCCTCTACGTCCTCGTCGTTTAAGACTACGATGGGTTTTCCCGTCTCGATTTCATAAAGCCTGACCTTGGATTTCATTGTAAACTAGAAATTAGTTTCTGAGAATAAATATTCCCTCAAATTTCTGTGTTGAAGTTCCAAGCCCCCTTTTTTCGCAAACTCTTCGAGCAATCCGTGAATCCTGATTCTTCTTGTTAAATAGTCTGCGATTCGTACTGGGTAGAGTTGCGGGTGGAAGATGTCGTCTTCACGAGCCCATGCCGAGATCAGAAAATTCAAGTCCTTTTGAAAGTCGGGGTAATTGAATTCCCACCTCACAGTCAGGGGGGGTGAATTCTCGTTTGGTTTGAAACACAGGTTTTTCCCTGGAAGCTTAAGGTACACTATATGGATTCCAGCCTCCTCTTTTACGACGTATTCTTTCGGTTTTAAAATGTTGTCGAACAAGTAGAGGTTAGTCCCCTTAACGTTTGCAAGCGATGCAAAGTCTGTCTCATGCGAGTCTTCGACCATCGAAACAACTTTATCCTCCATAATCTCGTCATACGCACTCCTTGCTTTTTCAAATTCTTGGAATTCGCAAGGCTTGTTCAAATCTTTGGAAATGCAGTGGATACTGCCGTCCACAATCCTTAAAACCTCTTTCTCACACTCTCTGCCGGCTTTTTTAAGTAAAGCAATCTCTTCAGATATTCGAATAAGATTTAATCTGAATTCAGTATCTGAATACGGTTCAAAGACTCCGAGGTCGATCTTTGACTCATACAACAAGTTTTCGTAGGGGATTGTACCCTGCCCTACAAGGGTGTCTTGTGAATCCCTACCAGTATAATCTGCTGCAACACATACTGTGTGAACTCCATAAATGCTGTGGAACTTCAAGTCAAGTTTTCCGAATGATGAGTCGACACCTAAAACCGTTTTCACATTTTCAGGTTCAAACTCCACTGAAAATTTTATGTCGACGCCGTCGGAAACGAGCTTCTCCCTTACTACCTCAAAATCTATTTTTTCAGGTTTAACTGATTTTTCGAGCAAGCTAATCTTATCATCTAAGACGGTTTCATCAAATCTGAAATCAGGGGTTAAACTCCTCATATGCTATAATCCCTGCGTAATCCAGCCAAAGCGTTTAAACCATAAGACGTAATCTCGTACTCCTTCGTGATGTAGTCGATTTCCCGGAGCCTCGACAACGCTAGTGCTAGAGTTTTCTTGTTCACATCCTCTCTAGCTAAAAGTGTGGTGAGTGACCTTTTACTATCCAAGGTCAAGAGTATTCTCTTTTCAAGGGCTGTTAATCCTTTAGCCTCAACCCTGGCTCTCGCTACTATCCTGTTGAAATCTGCTAGAATCTCTTTCCGACCATCATACATGAATGCGGCTATGCCGAACGTCGCTTTATAGTCGATCAAATTGACGCTTCTATGAGAATACTTTAAGTTCACGTCTGAGTAAACCTCCCTGCCCACGGTGAGTATGTCCCTCACATCAATTTCTGATTGAGATTCACCCGAATCCAAC
>JBDRAY010000139.1:0-3212 GCA_043823295.1 Methanobacteriota archaeon
TAGCTGCTTCTTCTGGAGTTCGGATATAAGGTATCATGGCCTGGACGTTGGTAAATCCCATATCCTCTCTTACTCGACGGAGGGCTTCACATTCCAGCTTGAAAACGGGTTTGTATTCCCTGCTGTAGTATCTTACCGCACTCCTCCATCCGATGAGGGGATTGTCTTCCTCAGGTTCGTAGAGGAATCCACCGGGGATGCCCCGGTACTCGTCGGTTTTAAGGTCGGTAAGTTTTACGATTACTTTCCGGGGATAAAATGATGCCGCAATCTTTCCGATGTTGAGAGCCAAGGTTTCAACATAGTAATCCGTTAAATCATTGTAACCTCTAGTCTTATCTTCAATGAGTTGTAAGAGGTCTTCCAGCTTTTTTAGGTCGGGCATATCGTATCTTTCAGCTAACTCTCTCATAGTTGAATATTCTTTCCTCAATTTTTCATACTCTAAGAGGGCTTTCGGGTGCACTCCGACATTGTTGACGATAAGGTATTCCTCACGTACCATGCCTACCCCGTCGCATTCATAGTTGCTGTAATTAAATGATGCTTCGGAAATGTTTATGTTCATAAGCACTTCTGTCTGGGTTTTAACTGATTTCGTCTTTTTTTCTTTTACCGTGAAATCGAGAATACCTTCGTAGACTTTTCCTTCAGCCTCCAGGCAGCAAACTGTCACATTACTGTCATTTACTATCTTTTTTGTGGCGTCTTTTGTGCCTACAATGCAGGCTTTGCCCAGCTCCCGGGTTACGATTGCCGCATGGCTTGTTCGACCCCCTTTATCTGTGACAACTGCCGAAGCTTTTGTAATCAAAGGCATCCACTCCGGTGTCGTGTATTCTGTTACAAGGACGTCGCCTTCATTGAATGAGAGGAATTCACTGGGTGAGAAAAGGATTTTAGCCGATCCGGAAGCGATCTTCTTACCGACCGCAATCCCTTCGGTTATGACGTGGCCTTTCTCAATCAATTTGTAGGTTTTAAGTGTGTTCTCTGTTTTTTTCTGTGTGGTTATCGGTCGGGCTTGTAGGATTGAGAATTTGCCGTTACTGCTCATCGACCATTCCACATCCATCGGCTTACCATACAGTTGCTCTATTTTTATGAGCACTTTAGACAATTCCAAAACCTGCAGGTCTGTTAGTGTGAATGCACTCCGTTCATCTTTTGATGTGTCTACTTCGAGGGTTCCATCACCCTGCAAGATGGTTTTAACTTTCTTTCGACCAAGTCTTTTTCCAATTATCGGTGTCTTGCCTTCGAGCAACTTGGGTTTGTAGACTACATATTCATCTGGGTCTGTTTTCCCCCCGACGGTCGCCTCACCCAACCCCCAAGCCGCTTCGATTACTACAACATCTTTAAAACCTGACTCGGGTTCAATGGTGAATGCTACTCCAGAAGCATGAACGTCTGCCATCTCTTGAACTATGACTGCCATTCGGGCATCTTCAAATCCGTGTTCTATCCTATAGCGTATGGCTCGGTCAGAGTAGAGTGAAGCATAACATTGTCTGATTTTTTCAAGTACTTGTGAAGGCTTGACGTTTAAGAAACTATCGTGCATCCCGGCAAAACTCGCATCCTCCAAGTCCTCGCAGGTCGCAGACGACCTTACGGCGAATCGCTTGTTTTTTCCCACCATTAATTTATCGTGAACCTGCTCTTCCACTTCCTTTGAAAAAACTCCTTTAAGCAGGATTTTCCTTAGTTCGGCTCCGATGTGGGCTAAGTTGAGGAATTGATTCTCATCCAATTCCCCGATTATGTCAGATACTGCCGTACCAAGATGATTTTCGTTAAGGTATTTAACGAATGCCATCGTGGTTAATACAAATCCACCAGGCATGTCTACGTCGATTCCATGCAGATTATTACGTAAATGAAGAAGGGATTGAGTCTTCCCTCCGACCTCAAGGATTGATTGCTCCTTTCTTTCTGAGAGAGGTATCAGGTAATCTTTCATGAGTTAATCCGGGAGGGATGAAAATAAAAGTATAATAGTCTATAAACTCATATACTTTATAGAAGGATGGAGCTGAAGAATATCTCCCGCTGGCTTGAAATAACCAACCAGCAATATGAATTGTTGATGGTAATCAAGAGCCTTCAACTTAGAAATCAACAACCCACTCCAAAAAACATAATAGAAGAGTACAGGCGTCTCCACGGAAACACTATAAGCCGCCCCAACCTCTTCAATCAGATTAATCCACTGCTAAAAAGAAACCTAATAAAGAAGATTGAAAGGGGGACATACGTCCTCGAATCAGCATCAATATCCAGTCTCCTAAAAGACAGGCAAAAAAAAGAACGGGAGAGTCTATCATCACTTGAATCATTTACCAAAAACCTGGATTCCGAACTTAGTCAGATCGCATCTAAACCGGGAAAACCTATCGTAGAATACATCTCGCCGACAAAGTTTTTTTCACATATCGCACAATCTATTTCGAAAGCCAATTCATGGTATGCAGACTCCCCTTTCCCGAACGTATGCTACCCGTATGCACTTGCCAGGAAAATATCAAGAACCGATTTTGTAGACGCCCAATGGGATAGAAGCATCCGGGAAAAAACCTTAGAGTCGTACTATCTCACAAACATCCGCATTGACTTTGTATACTACCGGGCACTGAAGGCGTTTGGGAAAAAGAGCCGGGCGAAAAAAGAATGCGAGATCGCATTAAAGCGGATGGAAGAAATTACTGAGGCAGAGGATAAGATACACATGCGATATCTTGATCCGCTTCCAGGCCCCCACATGTACATATTCGAATACGAAAAAGACAATCCCCAAGAACTCTTCCTATCTCTTCGGGGTAGCAATGTAGGCACACAAGAATATATTGAATTCAAGGACCCCTACGGGGGCGTACGCATAATCTCACCCGACATTGCATCCCAAGCCAAGGAAACCTACATGACCTCATTTAAACAAGCAAAAACACTTAAAGGAGCATTCAAGGAAAAAATAATCGAAGAAAAAAAACAAGAACTAAAAAAACTAACCCATTAAAAAGCAGGGATTTGAACAGTTTGTTCAAACGCTAGGAATCGCATAAGAGATTCCTGCGCGCCAAAAATGCAAAACATTTTTGAGCGTCCCCCCGGCGGTAAACTCTTTTTTCTTGGCCTGTTTTTTCTATTCTTAATTGGTTATTGCCATTGTTTTTATGGTAAGGATTTCCCCCCCACGATGGGTCATGAGG
>JBDRAY010000140.1:0-7038 GCA_043823295.1 Methanobacteriota archaeon
ACCAACTTTAAGGTTGTTAGGAAGGAGAATGTCAAGCTCCCCAAGAAAATAACCGGAAGTATATACTGTCCGAATCCAAACTGCATTACCAACAAGGAGCGCGAGCCGGTTGAAACAGTATTTATCGTAAGGGAAACAGACCCCCTCGTGCTTTCGTGCAAGTTCTGTGAGCGAAATTTAACGTCAGTTACTCTAATCTGACGTCTTAATCCAGTGTACGGTTTTTCAAATGAAAAATATCAGGTACACTAGAAACAGGAATACTATAACCAAACCTATGACAAAGATTTTGTCATCTTTTGGCATGTCCGGGGTTGTTCCTGAATCAGTCATAGTGTTAAACTAATTATTTTCGTCAATATAAATACGACGAATTAACAGCCTCCTCTACGGGGGATGTTGAATCAAATTATAACATTGTGGCTGTTAATTCGTGTATAAAAACTTCCGGTTTTAACCGGCAGTTTTTTATATTGCATTAAATAAGCTTCCTAACCCTTCCGTAGCTTGCCGCCACGGGGATTGTGAAAAAGAGTGTTGAGAAAATGAATTCAATATCTGCGGGCAAGGCAAAGTATTCCATGTTGTATCCGATCAAAATCCCTGTTGCAATCCCGATTAATGCACCCCCAACAACATCAATCATTGTGTGATACCTTTCGATAATTCTAGCGTAAACGTAGAACAAGCCGACCGGCAGAAGGATCAAAGTCAACCAAGGATTTATGAAATAGACGAATGAGAGGGCTCCTACAGAGATCATCGTATGCAGTGAAGGGAAACCGTATTTAAACAAACCAAACCTTGATTTATACTGTTTAGGCCTGCTCGTCCTGAAAGTTAGTTTTAAAATGACCCCCATAACCAAGGTCACTACGAGAAAAATGAATGCCCCAGAAAAGTAATGGCCTAAGGATCCATAAGGATTCTTAAAGATGAGTGCGAGCGCCAATATGAAATAGGGTATCTCAGGGACCTTGTCCACCAGGTATAAAATCCGTTTGTAAACCATTTTAACTTTTCGCGGTATTCTATTTTTTTTCGAGGGCGCTCTTCCTCTGGGTGAAGGCGTCAGAGTATCCTGGATCGACTTCCAGTGCTTTTGAGTAGTCTTCAACAGCCCGCTCAACCCTTCCCTCATGCTCGTGCAATAATCCCCGCGCGTAGAATGCTTCAGCTAGGATGTCGTTCAACTCGATTACTCGGTCCAAATCCTTTATGGCCTTAGGATACTCATTCTTGCGGATGTAGGCGAGGCTCCTGTTGAACAGTGATTCCTTAAGCTTCGGGCTTATCGCCAAAGCCTTACTGTAGTGTTCGATGGCCTTGTCGAAGTCTTCGATGGCGAAATAATCGTTGGCGAGATTATGATACTCGTGCTCTAAACCCAACTCCTCAATCGACTCCGGATCCTTCATAAAAAAAACCACCAAAAAATATTAAAGTAATTAGGTTCAAGAATATAAATGCGCGGAAAGACGAGGAACCAAGGCGACCATAACGCTGCCTTTAAATTGATTTAAAAACTTTCTCCCTCATAAATTAAAGGATGATCAAGTTTTACATTCCCGACGGGCACTTGGAGGGCAAGACGCTTGAAATATTTCAGCGTGCCGGCTACAAAGTCAGGATTAGTGATAGGGCTTATAATCCTTCGATCGACGACGAAGAAATCCTATTAAAGCGGCTTAGGCCGCAGGACGCGCCTTTCCTCCTGGGAGTGGGCAAAGGCGACATCGGGGTCGCCGGCACGGACATAATCCGAGAGTTTGAGCTCAGCAATCCCCAGCTTGCGAAAAATGTGACCAAACTTTTGGATTTAAAGTTTGGGGGTACTAAGCTTGCGGTCGCTGTTTCAGCGGATGTTTACCCTAATGTTAAGTCTATTTCCGACGTGAAAAAGATTTCGGATAAAAAATTCAGGGAGGGTGATTCGTTTGTGGTTGCCACTGAATACCCTGCGATAATAGGAGACTATCTTTCGAAAAAGAAGATTAAGGCCATAATCAGAAAGCCTACCGGCAAGACCGAGGCGTGGGTTGTGCCTCCCACACCCGAGGCAGACCTTATAATCGACACTACTGAGACGGGTGAAACCCTTCGCGCAAACAACTGCCGGATTCTCGACTTTGTGATCTCTACGTCGTCTTATCTCATCGCAAACAAAAAAACCCTTAAAGACAAGGACAAGAAGCGGAAGATCGAAGAAATCGTAAAGCTTTTCGAAGGGGCGTTGAAATCCAAGGGGAAGGTGAACGTGTATCTCAATGTTGAAGACCCCAAGAAGTTGGATGCAGTACTCGGCTCTCTAAAAGACTATGTTAAAAAACCCACGATTTCCGAGCTTTACGGCGGCGGCTTCGATATCTTCGTCGTGATGGACGAGAAAAGCTTGAAGTACATCCTCCCCGAGATCCGGAGGAAGGGCGCGACTTCAATTGCTATCTCCGACACAAGACTCATATTGGATTAAAAAAAAAATCATGGCATCACTCGCCTTTGGAAGACTAGATTTGAGTTTCTTTCTCGAGTTGATTAAGGGGTCTTCCCCCATTGACTTCCACTTGATAATCGAAGGAGTGTATGTGGCTGCATTCCTTGCGGTCATCGTCCTTGCATTCTTCTTCATTCTGGGTCTCCTGTCGAAATCTCTATTCAACCTTCAGGTAATCAACCAGAAAATCAAGGCAAAGGAAAAGGAATACGAACAAGCAGTCAAAGAAGCTGAGGCCGCTTTAAAAAAGCTTCACGACCTTAAAAACGAAATCAGTGATGAAGAAAAAAAGCGCCTTTCAAAAGAGCTTGAGAAAGCCGACTCTGGAGGAGGAACAATGCACTCCGAGAAATCAAAGCTACAGTACTGGCGCATGGTCGAAGGCGGATTCAAAAAGAAGTAACACTACTTCTTCCTGCGAATGTTTCTAAGCTTTTTCCTGCGCTTTTTCAGCTTGTGTTTGCGCATCTTAGCCCGCTTCTTCTTCCTAGACACACCCATAGCAGAAACATTAGGATTTAAAGATATATAAATAAACAGCAACCATCAACTATTTTTCAAGTACGTCCCTAATCATGATTAAGACTTTCATCGTTCTCGCATTCACAGTAACATGCATTTCAACATCCTCCGTCATTCCGCTGGAAAAACATCGGATTCACCGTAACCTCCCGGAAAGAGTGCATATTTTTAACCTAGTAACCCCATTTTCTCTCATATGACTTCAATGCATGGTTTCAGAAAAGTCGAGGACATAATCCCGTCTGAAGGCATGAGCGTAGACGCCCTCATTAACGCTTACTCTGCGTCGGGGGGGTTTACAGCGAAGAAGCTCGCAGTGGCAGTCGACATACTCTCTGACATGCTTTCCGATGAAGCGTCAGTGAATTTTCTAAGTTTTCCCGCCTGCATAATCTCGACTGGCACACGCGGAGTCATAAAGGAGCTCGTCAAGCGCCGTTTGTTCGACGTCGTCGTAACGACTTGCGGGACACTGGATCACGATTTAGCCCGAGTCTGGAAAGACTATTATCACGGTGATTTTATGATGGATGACTCTGATCTCGCCGAGAAGGGCGTGAACAGGCTTGGAAACATCCTTATCCCCAACGAGTGTTACGGCGAAATCCTTGAAGAAAAGCTTCAGCCGATTTTCGAAAAAATATTTTCGGAAGGCCATAATAATCCTTCGGGGATAGAGCTTGTCCGGGAAGTCGGAAAGCAAATTACGGACGAGTCGAGCATAATCTATTGGTGTGCTAAAAACGAGATTCCTGTTGTAGTCCCGGGGTTTTTTGACGGGGCGTTTGGAAGCCAAGCATTTTTTTTCAGTCAGGGCCGGGATTTTAACGTCGACTTGCTCGCAGACCAAAAGTTCATGTCAGACCACGTCTTCGGGGCTAAATGTACTGGAGCGCTTATGGTGGGGGGCGGAATATCAAAGCATCATACTATCTGGTGGAACCAGTTCGCAGGCGGCCTAGACCGGGTCGTCTATCTCACGTCCGCTCCCGAGTGGGACGGCAGCCTTTCCGGGGCCAGGATTCGTGAGGCAGTGTCTTGGGGTAAAGTCAAGAGAAAGGCTCAATACGTCACTGTTGAGGGTGACGCCACGATTAACCTCCCATTGATTGTCGCGGGAACCCTAAAAAACCTAAAATGAACAATGTTTAACGTTTTTATATTCTAATTACCCTTACATAATACAATTATGAAATCTTTGAAAGGCAGAGTTTTCAAGTCCGCCATACTGTTCTTATTTTTAGCTTCAGTCGTGTGCGCGGTACCCCCAATGCCAGGCCCCCTACCTTGGGAGGCCGACTGGAATGATTGTGTGGCTCAGGGAGGAACACCAAAGCTCGTTATTCCTGAACAAAACGAGACTGAAGGCCCGGGTTCCGACTTGAATCCAATCCCCTACGTCGTATGCGTCTACCCGGAGGAGGCGCCCAGAAAAATCACATGCGAAGACGGAACTACACTTCGAAAATGCACTCAAGACCTCCCGCTATACTGCGACAAAAAAGGGGAGCTGATAGACCAGTGCAGCAAGTGCGGATGCCCTGAAGACCTAGTCTGCGTGGGGGAATCCTGTGTTACGACTTCGACTACGAGCACGACTTCAACAACATCGACTTCGACTTCCAGCACGACTTCTCTAACCACCTCGTCGACTCAGCCGGCTACTTCGACGACGACGCTCGTAAAATACACGACGTCAACAACGCTTACCACAACAACTTCGACGACATTGACTGAACAGGCTCCTGGAATAGTTGGTATGGTAACTGCTGGAAGCGGAGAAGGCAAGGTTATATTATTCCTATTGGTTCTGTCAGCTCTTATGCTTTTTTTGGATGAGAGGACTCATCATCCTTCCCGAAAGAGTGGGTGAGTTTGACACCGCAGTTCGGGCATTTCGGTGACGTCATGGCCAAACCGACCTTGCATCTCGGACATTTTACTTCAACTCCTGGCCCATAGATTGCGCCCACGGTAGGAGAGTCTCCCTCCTTCTTTGAGGGTTTAGAAACCAATGGCTTTTTCTCTTCAACCCCCAGTTTCCCCTCAGCCTCAAGGTTCATCTTCCTGGCGAGAAAGTAACAGTCTAGTGCGACTACCGAACTTATGAAAAACTGCATGAATATGAGGAATGGATTCTCCATGTAGGGGGCTGTTAACTGGTCGAAAATCTGGGATTGATTTAACGGCTCCGTAAACAATGAGGGAATAGTCTGGTTTTGAGAGAGATTAAGCTGCGGGCTTCCATTCACGCTTCCCGCCGAAGCATTCGCATTCGTCAGATTCCCGGAAATATTTTCGAGGAACTTGAATTCATCAGCCGGTATAAACGGGCTTGTGACCAGATACACTATGAATATGACTGCAATACCCCTCCAAAAATGCCCTAAGTAAAAGTATCCTAGCGGGTAAACGAAAAAACCCAGTATTGCCGCAAGTATCGGATTCCTCTTTTTCATCATAATATAAATACAAATAGTATTGAAAAACCAATTAAAATAAAGTAGACTGGCTTGCTCCAATTCAAAATCTTCTTCCCGTCCAGATTCAATATTGGAATGAGGTTGAACAGCGCAAGCCACCCGTTAATCGAGTACCCGATCCTTGCGATAAATAATAGTATTCCCCCTGAAACAAGTGATAATCCGAAGAACAAGCCTGCGAGAATCAGGTTCGCACTAGGCCCTGCCGCTGAAATCACCCCGTTTCTCCGCCAGTCTACAGGTCCCGCAATCATGACTGCGCCGGGGGCTGCGAAAATAAACCCTAAGAAGGCCATAAATACCGCCATTAAAAGCATTTGATCGTTTCCGCGAAACTCCGCCCAACAACCGTACTTCTGTGCTAAAATCTTGTGGGATAACTCGTGGAATATAAAGCCTACTCCAACAGTCAAGGCTGACACTCCGAACATCAACATCAAAGTTGGCAAGCCCCCTCCTCTCGAATAGATTATCGCAAAAGCGAGCGACAATGCAAACCAAGCGCGTGCAAGCTGCCGAATCTCGGTTTCGCTGGTCGAGTACGGTCCGAATCGATACCTCTTCACAGGCTGGGGTGCGTGATAAACGGGATACATGATACTGTTTGAAGGAATACGAACCTAGGCTATAAAAATGTGCTAGTATCCGGAGGGTA
The DNA here is from genome assembly GCA_043823295.1 of Methanobacteriota archaeon. Taxonomy (GTDB): domain Archaea; phylum Altiarchaeota; class Altiarchaeia; order IMC4; family SCGC-AAA252-I15; genus SCGC-AAA252-I15. The sequence goes on from JBDRAY010000140.1 coordinate 6,155, forward strand.
ACAACAAAATTATTTTTTTCTGAATCCGAATTTTTTATTGTATTCTGGGTGGTCGATTATGTCTAATATAAATGCTATTATCTCTATCTGGGTTTCATTGTTCGTGAGGGTGTAAAGCATGCGTCAGTAATTTGGCAGTTCTACCCGGAAAAGATTGGTGATCCCGTATTTGTTCACGTAGGTTTTCGGTATCAGCTTTTTTGCTATTGGATCGCCGTAGTGTGGATTATCTTTGATCAAGTCTCTTTTCTTGTTGATTGCCTTTAATATGGTGTTTTCAATTTTCGAATTTACTGCTTGCTCGTTTAGGTACTTGTACACTTCCTCTGCTTCTGGTGATAAGATAACTCGGACTTTTTCCATATCTCCATTCCTTGTTCAACAGCTTTTCTTAAGTGAGGATTTGGATTATGTATCCAGGTTATGCCTTTCATGGTCACGGCTATTTTTTTGCTTTCTTCAAGGTACTCAAGTATTGTTTTCAATGTGTTATGATTCACTTGCCTTGGTAGTTTATGTTTTAGTTCAGAGACCTTCACGACGCTTTCATCAATGTTCTTTAGCGTTTCTTCTACCATAATTACTGTGTTAAGTGTGGGTGAGTGCTCAAGTTTATGTACAAAAACATCAACTGACATCTTAATCACCTATTGATATTAAACAATAAATAATATGCATGTTTTCATATAAAAATCAATCTTCAACTAGTCATTAAATAAAAGCCGACCCAATGGGGGGTTGCGAGAAAGTCAACTCCAAACGGAGCCGATTACTTTTTCCGCGTTTTTCGCCGAAATCGCGATGGTGACTTCCAATTTGTATTGTATGGTAGCACTCTTTTATTGTATGCGTGTTGTTGAGGCTGAATGCTGGTAAGTTTTTGT
>JBDRAY010000141.1:0-21718 GCA_043823295.1 Methanobacteriota archaeon
AGGATTACTGTAGAGTTGGTTGACGATATTGCTTTGGATAAAAGCGGGAAACGTCCTATTGTTAAATCGGAGATATGATACCATTGAAAATCAAATACTCCACCCTGAAGGGTGGGAGTACACGAACTACTAAAGCAGTTCGTCGTACGACAAACAGCAAAGCTGTTTGTGTGCACGAAGAGCTGAAAGCTCTTCGTCGTATCCTTGCGTGTTTGTAATGAAAGATATGGGAGAATCAGTAAACGAGGTATTTCGCGACATACTGCGGGCAACAAAAGCAATACGTTACTTCAACACTGGGAGATTTGTAAACATCGTCGTGGGATCCTCTAACCGACTCTTACGGAAAAATTACGTTTATCGTCAACCAGATTTCCTTCAACTCGAGGTCAGCAGCAAATGCAATCTCAACTGTTCTATGCGTCCTCGAAGTAGCTTTGAGTTCAAAAAGGGTGACTTTTCACTGGAAAACTTTAAAAAACGTATCGACTCAAATCCCAAGATAAGTCACGTGAGATTATGCGGGTTTGGAGAGCCGCTCTGTAATCCTGAATTCAGCAAGATTATCGTGTATGCCTCTCAAAAAGGATTGGACGTAGGATGTGAGGGCTTTTTTGTCGAATTCATTACAAGCGATGGGGAATGGGCCACCCCGGGCGAGCAGGGAAGGCTCGTAGTCACATGCATTGAGAACCATGCCATGCCGTTTATCCGATATGGTACGGGGAATCTTGGAGTTCCTTCCGAGGAAGACTGTGAATGCGGCCGAGGTCTTTCGCTCATAGATGAGATTTCGGGGAGGGTTATGGAGCTTGTTAAGACGCCGTCGGGCAGGATTATTTCAATTCACTATCTAACACTTCTTTTTGAGGATTACTCTGATTTCTTCAGAAACTTTCAGGCAGTGCAAAGGAAAAAAGACTACTTGGAAGTGCTAGTAGAACCAACTTCCAGATTCACTGAGGATGTTGAGGAGTATGTTTTAGAGCGTCTTAGAATCCATGTGGGCAAGGATATGAAAATGGAAATTTCAAAAGTGGATTCTATTCCACAGACTTCCTCTGGTAAAAGAATGCTGTTAAGATCTGAGGTGGAGTGAGTTGGATAATCTGGTTTCAGTATTTTATGATGAGTTGCTCGAGTATCCAAAGCCTCCTTTTAATCCACGTGAGGCCTTCCCGGAGCTGGATGTTAAGGCCATCGATTCTGAGAATATAGTTTATGGCGGAGTGAGGGAATTATTTAGGCTTTTGGGTTTTGACAGTCGAAATTTCGGGGGGAAAAGCTGGAATCCCTTGGGGGATATTGTAAGTGAGGGTGATACCGTCGTTTTGAAGCCTAACTTTGTCTTGGATCTTCCAGTACATGCGATAACTCACGGTTCAGTGCTGCGGCCGGTAATCGATTACACCCTCAAGGCGCTTTCCGGCTCTGGGAAAATTATTATCGCCGACGCCCCCTTGCAGAGTGGAGACTTTAGAAGGATCCTTGAGATTTCAGGTGTGGGGGATTTAGTTGATTATTTTCAGAAGTTGGGGGTTTCGATTGAGGTTGTGGATCTTCGAAGGGAGATTTCTATTGTGAACGAAGACGGGATTATTGTTAGAAGAGTTAAGAGTAGCGGTGATCCTAAAGGTTATGTTGAAGTAGACCTTGGACGTGACAGTTACTTGGATGACATTTCAAGTTTCTATGAAAAATACAGGGTTACCGAATACAATCGGGACGATATGATAACTCACCACAATAGGGAGAAAAACGAGTATCTTGTCTCGAAAACAATTCTTGATGCAGACACAATCATAAACATCCCAAAGCTTAAGACTCACAAGAAAGCTGGAGTGACATTGGCCTTAAAGAACATGGTAGGGATGAACGGGGATAAAAGCTGGCTTCCACACCACAGGATTGGAGCGCCTTCCGACGGGGGAGACGAGTACCCTATGAGGAGTTTTAGAAAACAGTTTGAAAGCAGGGCCATAGACTACTTCCGCACTAAACCCCAGCTTTGGTGTGAAGTGAAAAAATTGCATGACAAAGTCAGGGGTAATGGAGAAAAGATGCCAGCGGACTGTAAAATCACTTACGACACTCGTGAAGGTAGTTGGTGGGGAAACGATACTATTTGGCGTACGGTGTTGGATCTTAACACGATACTTCTTTATTCTGACAAGAGGGGAGAACTTAAGACTGATAAACAGCGGAAATACCTTGCAGTGGTGGACGGAATCCTTGCGGGGGAGCGAGACGGGCCAATAAAGTCTACATTGAAGAAAGCAGGTTTAATAGTGTCTGGGACTAATCCAGTGCACGTAGACTTTGAATGTGCAAGACTTATGGGATTTGACCCTTTAAAGATTAAAACTATAATGGGTGCGAGAAATAATGGGAAATACCCTCTGCTTTCATCTGATATTGAACCCAAAGTCAAGTCGAATGAAAAAAAGATTCCAATCAAAAACTTCATCCCTGCAGCTGGGTGGGTAGGGCATATCGAGAGAAAATGAGCACTTTAAAGACGATTTTCAAAAACACTGTATTCCTATATGCTTCAGAAGTTTTCAGAAAAATATTATTCTTTTTTCTGGTAGTTTATGCAACAAGGACTCTTGGTACTGTGAGTTGGGGGAAAATCAGTTTTGGAATGGCCTACACCTCAATGTTTTTGATTGTGATGGATGCTGGACTATTATCCATCATTATCAGGGATATCGCCAGAGACAAGTCTCTCGTTCAAAAATATGTTAAAAACCTGCTTTTAATGAAGGTGTTTCTGGCTATCATAACCTACATTCTGATTGTCGCAGTAATCAATGCCCTGAATTATCCACCCAACACAAAATTTGTTGTATATATTTTTGGGTTGGTTGTGATTTTGGATGCGTTCTCTGAATTATTCAAGTCAATCTACCAGGCGTTTGAGAGGATGGAGTACGTTGCATATTCAAGAATAATTCAGGCGATTGTGGTAGTGTCTCTAGGTGTCACCGTGCTTTTTTTAGGTAAGGGGATTTACTGGTACGCGACCGCTTATTTCATAGCAGCATTCGTGAACTTTTTGTTCACACTATTTATTACATCGAAATATTTCGCAAAAATCGGATTTGAAATTGATTTAACGCTTTGGAAAAAGCTTCTCAAAACAGGACTTCCACTCCTACTTTCGACCGTTTTTGGAATCCTCTATTTTAAGATCGACACGATCGTACTCTCTATTATGAAAGGGGATGCGATAGTCGGTATTTATTCGGCAGCCTACCAGGTCATTGTGGCAATAATATTCATCCCCACGCTATTTTCAGTCATCGTGTTCCCGGTTTTAAGCAGATTCTTCAATGAGTCGAAAGACCTCTTGTTTCTCACATACAAGAAAGCATTCACCTACATGTTCATCCTAGGCCTTCCAATAAGCGTCGGAGGATTCATTCTCGCAGACCAACTGGTGTTGATACTCTATGGTGTGGAATACATCCAATCCATCGCAGCATTAAAAGTTTTGGTATTCGTGGGACTTATGGTCTATCTAAACTACATATTATACAATACACTCATCGCCATAGACAAACAAATCGAATGGATGTACATCTCCGGTGGCTCGGCAATACTTAATGTGATTTTGAACATTGTTTTAATACTGAAAATGGGTTTTGTCGGGGCAGCGTATGCAACTCTTATCACTCAGGTTTTCACGGCCGCGGCGATTTATTATTTTGTGACTAAGGCTACTTCAAGCCTGCCTTTCAGAAGTATTGTCGTGAAACCCGTGCTTGCTGTAGCCGTCATGGGTTTGGGAGTATCTTTCTTAAGGGATGTGAGTATTGTTTTGGCAGTCACCGCGGGTGCTGTGATTTACTTTGGAGTGTTGGTTTTAACTCGAGCTTTCACAACGGATGATGTTGTGATGTTTAAGCGGATTGCTGAGGGAGTTCAAAATAGGGTTGTCTCTTAAAATAAGTTTTAGTATACTCCAAGATCTGATTCCAGAGCTTCAACCTCGGCTGATTCCTCCTGGATTTCATACTCACCTTTAGGTTCATGAGACTCTACGACATAACTTCCCAATGCCAGTATGTCCACGCAGTCCACTTCGAAAGAGCGGATTGCGTCGTCTGGAGTGCAGACTATGGGCTCCTCGTGCATGTTAAAGCTTGTGTTTATGATTAGGGGAAGGCCTGTCAGTTTCTCGAATTCCTTTATTATTTTGTAGTATGTGGGATTACTTTTCTTGGTGACGAGTTGCGGTCTTGCAGTGTTGTCGATGTGTACGACTGCAGGCGCCTTTTCAGCCCACTCCTTATAAACGTCGAATGTGATGGTCATGAACTCGGCAGTATATAATCCGTAACCTGAATTTTTGTAGAGTTTTGGGGCTGCCTCGGCTAGAGCGGATGGTGCAAATGGCATGAACTCTGTCCGCTTTAGTCTATCATTCAGCTTGTCGTTTAGGCTTGCGTCTCTGGGGTCTGCGAGAATACTTCTGTTTCCAAGAGCTCTTGGACCGAACTCCATTTTTCCGTTGAACCATCCGATGATTTTTCCAGAGTCTATGGCGGAGGCGATGTATTTTTCAATGTCTTTTACTTTTTTTGGCTTGTATCCGCGTTTTTCAAGGGCTTTTTTTATTTCGGATTCAGTGTATTCAGGGCCCAGGAACATATTCGGAAGTATCTTGGGTTTCAAGACTTTGCCGTTTTTTTCCAGATGATCCTGATAGTATAGCAGAGCTGAACCCGCAGCTATTCCCTCATCACCCATTGCAGGGTGTATAAAGACTTCCTCCACTCCTTCCACTTCGGCGATGCGCTGGTTCATCTTGACGTTTGCGAAGACTCCCCCAGCCATCGCAATCTTTTTTTTACCCGTGTCGATTACATGGTTTTTCACCAATCCCACCACAACATCCTCAAGTCTTTTCTGCGCCGCCGCCGCAACATCATCTCGCAAGTCGCAACCTGAGAGTGCTTCAGCCATCATCCCGTCCATGCCTTTGCCGCGCCAGCTTAAATCACTCAAGTCGCCCGATAAAACCCCCTTAAGAACCTTGAGCATGTACTTCGCCCTATTTTTTTCGACGCTCATAAATCTTGGTGAATGAAATTGCCTTCCGTCGGGACTTAAACCTAATAGTTCAGACATTTGGCCATAATATTTTTTCGGGTCTCCGTATGCTGCAAGGCCCGTTATTTTCCCTTCGTGACGCAGCGGTTTGAATCCCAGATGTGCTGTCACCCTGCTGTAGAAGTATCCTGGTGAGTTCATGTAGTAGGATGATGAGATCCTTTTAACGTATCCGTTTTCAACGACATTTATTGAGGAGCATAGGTCGTCTCCAGCCCCGTCTAGCGTGAAGATTAGGGGGTCTTTGAATCCGGACGTGTAGTATGCTGCTGTTGCGTGTGACAGGTGGTGGTCCATGTAGTGGATTGGCGCGGAAATTCCAAGTAGTTCAAGTTCTTTTGCTAGTCTTTCCCGGAAGTATTTTCCGGCACTTTTTTTATCGAGCTTTCGATGTATTGTCGACAACAGCCTTTCAGCCGTGGAAAGAGTAGTTTTGTCGAAGAGGACTTTTGCCAGGTGTCTTGAAAAGTATTGTGAATCAATTGATGCGATCGTCACAACATCAATGTCTTTTCCGGTTAATCCGCAAATCTCTAGGGTTTTCCCTATTGCCTTGTAAGGAAATCCAATGTGTTTTTTTATCCTTGAAAGCCTTTCCTCGTTTATGGCTGCGATAATTTTTCCGTCAGATACTATTGCTGCGGTAGCGTCGTGTCCGATAACCAATCCTAGAATGTTCATTTCAAAACAAAACCTACCAATTATTGTGAGTAAGTTTAAAAAAAGTATTTTTGAAAAATACTATATTGCCTTAATCTCCTTGACCACTTCGAAGGCTTCGGCAAACTTTGTGTTGATTTGATAACCACGATACTGGGCTCTACCCTTGATACCGTAAACCCAATTGTCGCCGTTGGCATCAATCTGAGACTTGTGGGATAAAACACTCTCAATCTTTTTGTCAATCACTGAAGAAACGTCGATAAACATCTGAGGCTTGAAACCGTACGGCACTATCCCACCGGGAATAGTCTGCTCGTACATGTAAACCGAGCAAGTATTTCTTCGGGCTGCGGCGAGTGTTGCGTTGCCTACTGTTATGTGGTCTTGGTGGGAGTCGTGAATCCAGTGTGTGTAGATTATGTCGGGTTTAAACTCTTGGACTATTTCATCGAATTTTTCCACGATACGTCTATTATTGGAGAATTCGTCGGGTTTTATGTCTAGGAACTTGACTTTCGCTCCCAGAATTTTAGCGGCGTTCTCGGACTCTTTAAGCCTCTCCGATGGATTGTTGGGTATTAATGCAACCACCATGAGCACTTCATCACCGCTATCTGAGTGTTTTGCTATTGTCGCTCCCATGCCCACTTCAAGGTCGTCTGGGTGGGCTCCGAATGCCAGTATCTTCATTTTTACTTATCACCTACCACTACTTCATTAAAGTATCGGAGAACAGTTATCTCTTGAAATTCTAGTTCCCCCACACTCTTGTTATCTATTAGATCAATGAGTATTTTAGGTATGTTCACTCCCGCAAGTGTTGCAAAGACTGTGCCGCCGCCCATTCGAGGATTGACTTCCACGAACGCGGGTTTCCCGTCTTTGTCCAATTTCATCTGCATGCAAGACGGGCCCTTGATGTTAAGAAATTCAGACATCTTAAGACATGCTTTTTGAATCTCCTCGTCTTTTACTATCCTGCCCTTTGACGATATTCCAGCTTTAGTCTCGATTCTAAGTCGTGGTACGGCACCCAATGCCTTACCCTCCAAGTCGGCAACAACATCGATTGTGTATTCCTCTGCTGGGAGATACTCTTGGATTATCAAGTCGGAGTGTTTAGACAGGTAATAATCCAAGTCGCGTAGGTCTTCGCAAAGAAAAGTGTTCCTGCTTCCCTTACCCCTAATCGGCTTGATAAAGCAGGGGAATTCAACACCGTCAGAAGTGAGGGTTGAGTAAGGCAAATTGAATCGGTCTTTGGTCTTTTCATAGAAATTCCACTTGTCCATGCAAATCTCGATCACGTCCAAATCCGAAATTATGACTGAAACCCCCTTTTCCTCAAGGATTTTTTTATTTTTACTGTATGCTAGTATGTCAAATCCTGAAGTTGGAAAAATTACGTCGATTTCCTCTTTTTCAATGACATCCAACGCCTTATCGAAGAAAGTTGGATCGTCGACGCGGGGCAGAACATAGTATTTGTCGGCAAGGTAGAATCCACTCGAAAGCGGATTTGCATCAGTTGTTACAATCTTTCCCTTAAAGTCTATCATGCGAAGGGATTTTATCGCCCCGATTGCAGCAGGACCTCCCCCACCGGGAAGCAGTATGTTGTGAGTCATATCATCTTTTAACCAATTCCGAAACTTTGTGAGCGTCGCTTCCGACCACGGTCTTGGCTCCGAGCTTTTTTGTTAGAGCCAGAAATTCAGGTTTTGGAAGGTTATATTTAATGTTTTCTTCAATTAAAACCTGGTTTTCAATGCATGAGTTGATTATGCTTTCCATTTCGTTTTTGGTTAATTTTATTCCGTGTCTTTGGGAATATAGTGTGGGGTGGGCCCATACGTCTACAGAGGGGTTTTTAAGGAGGTTTTCGAGGGTTTTCAGGTAATCTTTCTTTGAAACCTCGGGGAAACTGTGGAATCCTGAGAGGACTACATCGCATTTTTCAATGATTTTTCGCGGAGCGTCTATGTTTCCGTCAAGGTCTAGTACTTTGGCTTCGCAACCAACCAGGATTTTCAGGTTAAATTTTTTTCGAGCTGAGTCCACTTCACTTAAAAGTTCATTGAAGTTGTAGTCCAGATTCCTTCGAACGTGTTCTGTAAAAGCTATGAGTTTTATACCAAGCTCTTCTGCGCTCTCGCACAGCTCGGATATAGTATTCTCACCGTCGGTGAAATTTGTGTGTACATGCCAGTCTCCGGTTTTAAGGTACGCCTCATAAACCGTCCACTTCTTAGCCATCTTCACCCACTAACATTCTTAGCCATCTTCACCCACTAACACAATGTCTTTAGGTTTCATCCCTGTGAAATAGATCTCATACCATACTTCGAATGCCACAAGACCCCACAATAGGAGAGAGTGATCCCTAACTTTAGAGGCATGGTCGTCTATGATCTTTTTCACGCCATCCATGTTAAAAAGGCCTGATTTAGGGAGACTCCTATTTAATAATACGTCTTCTAAAAGCGGCTTCCAATCAGACCTCAACCACTCACCCCACGCAATGTTGTAGCCGAACCCCATCTTCTTGCCTGAAAGAATCTCGCCCGGAAGCTCCCCAACCATTGCCTTCTTCATGACGTACTTGTTCCGCTTCTTATCGAAGATTGATGGCACCTTCAATTTACTGGGAAGAGATGCTGCGAACTCCATGAGCTTGTGGTCCAGGAAGGGTGCCCGAATCTCGATAGATGAAATCATCCCCGTAACATCGCTTGTAACAACTGTCGAGTGCATGTTACCCATGAAAAGCTCTGTGTGAAGCATGCGATCGAAGAAAGAGGCACTGGGATGCTCATTGAATACTCTGTCAAGTGGTCCGCCAACGTCAATACCTGCTACCTTTTCTCTCAAATCCTTTGAATAAAGAACTCCCTTCAATTCACGCGAAACCTTGTGGTACACCAAGGTTTTCCTCTTTTCGAAAGGAGAGATGATTAAATCCAGAAGCGAAGCAAACCTTGAATTAGAGTCGGGAATTAATCTTCTGAAAAATTTGAAGGGAAATTTCGGCAGACGGTCAGTCAATTTGAACAACAAATCCAAAAAGACGAGCTGGTTGTGATAATCGTATCCGCCGAAAAGCTCGTCTGCACCGTTTCCAGCGAGAACGACCGTCACATTCTCTTTTTTAATAAGCTTTGTCAGATCCAGAGAGTAAAGCGAAGTGAGCATGTTAAAGGGTTCTCCGAGATGGTATATTATTTCAGTTAAAAGTTTAAGGTCTTTCGGCTGAAAGATTACTTCGAAGTTTTGTGTGTCGTATTTTTTTGAAACAATTCTCGCTCTTTTAAATTCCGTGTCTTCGGGGGATGAGCCAATACTGAAGCTTTTCATGCGTTTTCCGGGTTCCCTGGCCATGAGTGAGACTATTGTGCTTGAATCTATACCCCCTGAAAGGAGGACTCCTAATGGCACGTCTGAGATCTGTCGCATTGTGACCGATTCTTCTAGAAGCTTTTTGTATTCGGAAATACACTCTTTCTCAGTCTTTTTGGTTTTTTTAGAGTAATCTAGCTGCCAGTATCTTTTAATCTTCATTCCATCTTCATCTATAGTGAGATAGTGTGCGGGAGGAAGCTTTCTTATTCCCTTAAAAAGTGTGTGAGGGTATGGTGCGTAAAGGTAGCAGTGAGTCAGATAATAGTGGAGTGACTCAACATCAACCTCCTTTTTGAATTTTGGGTGGAGTAGTATTGCGTTTATCTCAGATGCGAAAATTAAGGTCCCGTCTAAATCAGCGTAAAACAAGGGTTTTTGACCTGCCCTATCTCTTGCTAGGATTAATTTTTTCTTGTTAGAATCCCAGATGGCTATTGCAAACATTCCACGAAGATTTTTAAGGAAATCCTCACCCTCCTGCTCGTATAAGTGTAAGACTACTTCAGTATCAGTATTGCTTTTGAATTTGTGGCCTTTGGATTCAAGCTCCCCTCGAAGTTCCCTGAAGTTGTAGACTTCCCCATTATAGGTTATCCATAAGGTTCCGTCCTCGTTCGACATTGGTTGAGCGCCCTTCTCGGATAGATCAATTATTGACAAACGGCGGTGGCCTAAACCGATGTTTTTTTTTACGTACTGTCCTTCACCGTCGGGTCCTCGGTGAATCATGGTATCGCACATGGCTTTTACGAGCATATCATCTACTCTGCCTTTCGCCTTGTACTCGAATACACCGCAGATTCCGCACATTTACAAGCACTCCTCGTATATTTTCCTAAGCTTTTTCTTTCTTACCTTATCTGAGAACTTTCCATTGGAAACAAGACTGTGAGAGTATTCTCCCATCTGGTTTCTAAGCTTTTTGTCGGAAATTAGTATTGAAAGTTTCTCTATGAGATCATCCACAACCTTTGGAAACTGCCAGTCGGCGCATTTCCCCTCAAGGTCCACGGAAAAGTATTTTTCATTTGGCGTATAATCGTCTTTGAAATACTTGACTGGAGACTCGATTATGAAACCGTTTCTCCCATCCTCAATCATCTCGGAAAAAGCGAACATGTCGGTCGCAACTATTGGAAGCCCTGCCGCCAATGCCTCTAAAACCACTAATCCGAAACTATCTCGGTAGGACGGGATTACGAACACATCCGAAGTCTGAAAATATTTTTCATACAACTCCTCCTTCAAAATATTCGGGGGTAGGAAAGACACGTTATCGTATTTCCCAAACTCGTCAACCGCCCACTGGGGAGGAATCGTAATCATAATTAGCTCGAGGTTGTCGTATCTCTCGTTAAGCACCTTGAAAGCCTTTAAAACCTCCTTGCCACCTTTAACGTTGAATCTTGAGCTTATGAAAAGAATTCTGATTTTGTCTGTTTTGTTTTCGGCTTTAGGCTGTGTTTTGACGTAGGGGTATGCAACTTCGAGTTTTTCCAGAAATTTTTGTTTTGGGAAGGTGTTTTCAATGCTTTTTTTCGACGCCTCGCTTAGGGGGAGTATTTTTTTGCAGTAGTTTGAATTAAGGTATTTTCTTATGATATGAGAGGCTATTGTGCTTTTTAAGACTATGACGTTGTAGAGCGTTAAGACCGTTACGTTATCTATTTCCGTGACCCAAGGTTTTTTATTGAATATCAGCTGGCCGGGAGCGTGTATTAGGTCGCATTCACCGCATTTTACGGATCTTATGTTGGGTATGTTTAGCGTGAACATGATTTTTTTTCCGATTGATATGGTATTATGTTTTTGGTTTAAGATGACGTCCTGATTTTCGACACGGTCTTTGAAGTCTTCTAAATCGTTTAGGTAGGTTACGCCTTCTGGAGGATTTTGTATTGTCTCAAAGTGTCTCGACCTTGAGCTTCGTCCTAGGTTGAAATAAACTTGAATGTTTTTCATAATACCTTTAAAACCTTGTTTCTGTTAAATAAATCTAAATAAAATATATTAGCCATCGTACATTACTTGTGGCATACAATGGATTTGATAAGAATTATTTCATTCATCCCGAAATCGATTAAAAATCCTCGAAGACCCGTAACCTTAATTCTCATGAAGGTTGTGGGGTTAATAGCGAGAGATAAGAATGCTGTAAGGCTATTGAGCTGGAGCTATGGTAGGCTTCCGAGAATTGATTTAAAGGATGTTTTCCCGGGGATTGAGACCGAGAATGTGGTTCTTTCTAAGGCTTTTGACCGGGTTAGGGACACTTCAATCGACCTTGAGGAGATGCTTGTCCTCGCAGCCATTGTAGCCCACGTTAAACCTAAAAACATTCTAGAGATTGGGACTTATGACGGGAATACGACACTTAACATGGCGTTGAATGCTCCTGAGGAAGCCAGGATTACTACAGTTGATCTTCCCCCAGACTGGGATGGAAAACTTGAATTGCATGTCCCTGATGAAGCTGTGAATGTGACTGATCGTATGCGGGTTGGAGGCCAGTATAAGGGTACTGAGGTTGAGAGGAGGATAGTCCAAATCTTTTGTGACTCAGCCAAGATTGATTGGGACAAGATGCCTACTCCATTTGATTTTGCGTTCATTGACGGCTGCCATTACTACGATTACGTGGTGGGGGATACAGAGAATGTTTTGAAATACCTTGAAGAGGGAGGCATAATCGTGTGGCACGATTACGGTGCAATAAAGGACGTAAGCCTTGTAGTTGATCGTGTTTCAGAAAACATGAAAGTGCATGTGATTGAGGGGACCCGTCTTGCGGTTGGATTCAAATAGAACATGATTAAAGATAAAATTTTTAAAAAATGTGAAGGAAAACGAGTGTTGCAAGTTGGAGTGCTCGGAGACTTTCAGAATTACTTGGATGTTGACTTAGTCGGGTGGGATTTTAAAAAGATTTCTGAATTAGCATCTGAAGCAGTTGGGGTAGACATTGGAAGTGAGGGTGTTAAAATCCTGAATGATAAAGGATATAAAAATATTGTTTTCGGAGATGCTGAGAAGCTTGATTTTAAGGGAAAATTCGACGTTATCTATGCGGGAGACATAATCGAACACTTGAATAATCCGGGATTATTTCTAGAAAGCATGAAAAAGCACATGCATGAAAACTCTCTTCTCATAATTACGACTCCGAATCCGTATTCTCTCAGTATGATAATCAAGGGGATATTAGGGACCACGGAATCAGGGATATTTGAGGACCACACAACCCTATTCCACAAAAAAACCATTGATCAACTATTATCCAGGCACAGTCTTAAAATTGTAAAAACCGAGATGTTCACACTCACATATAAAAAAACGTTTGTAACTCACATGAAAAGCTTGATATTAAATCTCGCCTCGAAACTCAACTCGAAGTGGCATGGAAGCTACTACTTTGAAGTAAGTTTGATCTAGGAAGTATCCATTACATAGTCGATTGCGTCAACAAAACCCTTAAACATCTTATCATAAGTGAAACTCTCTTCGATAATTTCACGCGACCGATCCCCCATGGATTGTCTTAACAAGTCATCCGAAATTATTTTTTCGATTGCATCGCGCAGGGTGGAAACGTTTTGATTCTCCACCATGAAACCGTTCTTGCCGTCTTCAATAAGGTCAAACGCCCCTGCAACTGCATCGGTTGCAATCACGGGTTTTCCCATAGACATCACTTCATTCAAAACAAGACCCCATGCTTCGGAGGGGACGCTATCGTGCATAAAGCGGGCAGGCAAGACGAATAAGTCACTCAATGCGATATAGCTTGCAACATCGCTTACAAACCCTACAAACTTTATGTTCGAAAGACCCAGGTCTTTGGAAAGCTGTCTACAATACTCTTCAAATGGACCTTCTCCACCCACTACGAGGAACAGGTCATCACGCCTAATTTCGATTTCTGAGAAAGCTTTGAGCAGAACGTCAAGCCCCTTATACTGGACTATCCGACCAAGATATAGTATTACCTTCTTGTCAGCCAACTTGAATTTAGACCGCAAGTCCCAAATTTTAGCATTCTTGTAATCTACTGCACAATTGGGTGAAATGAAAATCTTTTCAGGTTTTCCCCCGAATTCGAGGTAAAGGTCTCGGGCCTTCGACCCAGCCGCGATCAAAGCATCAGATTTCCGAGTCATAAACCTCAATAGAGGCTTAATCAATTTGAAGCGGAAAAGCGGCGGATAATCCCAAAGCTCGTTCCATAAAATAAATTTTTTACCACGAAGTTTTGTCGCAAAAAAAGCGAGGATTGATTCTATTGTAGTCGTGTCTGAGGATATGACGACATCAAAGTTCCCTCTCAATAAATCCGGAAAGATCCCTGGAGGAAACTTTCTGTTAGTGCCGGGTATTTTCAGAAAAAAATTATAGGACTTTGCTTTCCACTTATCCTTTTGAGGGTAAGAGTCAATCTCTGACTTATCCCAAGTCAAAATCAAGGAAAAATCATATTTTTCAGAAAGCCTTTCGACAACCTCAACACGATAATCTCGAATTTCAGAGTGGATGAACGCAACCTTAAGTTTCTCTTTCATCTTAAGCCCCCCCTAAGCCAATCAAGCCAACCCCCACGACAATACTCAAAACACCAAGCCACTTGAGCCGGTTCATCGTTTCACCTAAATATTTTATGGATAAGAAACTCACCCACACATACGAAAATGAGACGATCGGATACAAAACAGAAAGCTCACCACCCTTTAAAGAAAATATGAAAAGCGAAGCACCCCCCAAATAAAAAACGAAGCCTAACGCCAACCGCCAATTAGAAGCGAGGGACTTAAGATTAAGCGATAGATCATCCGCACCCTTTTTAAAAAAAAGCGATCCAAACGCACCGACCACGGTAGACACCAAAATCAATCCGACAGCCCACAACTGAGTCTCCACTTCAATCACCACTCCTGCTCCCCAAACCAATAAGGGAAACACCCCCAATGACAAACACAACACCAATCCATTTTACAAGATTCATCGAATCCGACGGGAAAAAATAAGGCGACAAAATACTAACCCAAATAAAATTCAAACCATAAATCGGATACAAAACAGAAAGCTCGCCGTATTTCAATGAAACAATCAACATGATCGCCCCAATTCCATACAGCATGCACCCGATAATTAGGGGATGGTTAGTTAGGATTTGTAAAACATTTAATACCAGTTGATTTGAGCCCTTCTTTAAAAAAATTTGGCCCGCTGAAGTGAAGATAGTACTGAGCAATATTAACACTATGGCGTGTGGTTTAGTCTTCATGTTGGATTTCATACATATTTTATCAGATGGGGTAATATATATCGGTGTTTTATTTGGATGCTTCAGTCGGAATCTGCGCTTACGATGAGCAAGATAATATAGGCCAACTTTTAGACGCCCTGTTAAAGCAGAAGCTTAGTGGTCATAAAATCAAGGAGATTATTGTCGTATCTTCTGGAAGTACTGACAATACTGATGAGGTAGTCCGTGGTTTTGAGAAAAAGGACGGTAGGGTTAAATTATTAACACAGAAAGTCCGGAAGGGGAAGTCTTCTGCGATAAACTTTTTCTTAAGACACGCCACAGGAGATATTATAATCCTTGAAAGCGCTGATACTCTCCCGCTTGAAGATACTATCCAGAAACTTATGAATCCTTTTGACGATCCGAAAGTCGGCATGTGCGGTGGGAGGCCAGTCCCTTTAAACGATGAGGACACTGCAATGGGATACATAATACATGTTGTATGGCGCTTGCATCATGAATTATCCCTTATTAAACCCAAGGAGGGGGAGATCGTGGCTTTCAGAAACATTATCGAGTCGATAGCATCTGATACTGCTGTTGATGAGGCATGGATTGAGTCTCTTATAGTTGGACACAACCTATCGCTTGTGTATGTCCCTGAGGCAGTAGTTTACAATAGAGGCCCTCAGACGGTCTCTGATTTTATTCGCCAGCGAAAAAGAATTTACTTAGGCCATCTTCACTTAAAGAGGAAGAGAAGTTACGCACCCATCACAATGGATTGGATTGAAATACTTAAGGGCCTTAAGAAAATCGTTACATTGAATCCTAAGAGACTGTCATGGCTGATCTTCGGCATAACATTAGAAGTATACGCTAGAATTAGGGCAGTATTTGAATTCCATATCCTAGGGAAAAATCCATTTCAATGGGATATGTGCCGCACCACAAAAAGACTTGTGAAATGATCGAGACGTTAACCCGTGTTCCAGGATACATTCTTATGAGAGAAATTGGAAAACCCAAACTTCTCCCATTAAACCTTACAGTCAGCGTTACGTACAAATGCAATTCAAAGTGTAAGACCTGCAATATCTGGGATAAAAAGGGTGTGAAAGAGCTTACTATTGATGAGTTTAAAAGGATTTTCAATTCTATTGGTTCGACTCCTTACTGGGTTACTTTAAGTGGGGGTGAGCCTTTCTTAAGGGGGGATTTGACTGAGATTGTGGGTGCATTATGTGAGGAGTTGGATCCTTCTATCGTGAACATTCCCACGAATGGTCTAGTTAAAAATACCCCGCAAATCGTGGAAAAGATTATCGATGAGAATCCTAAAACCCGGTTTATCATAAATCTTTCCCTTGATGGAGTTGGTGTGAAACACGATGAGATTCGGGGGGTTCCCGGAGCCTTCGAAAAGGCGGTTGAAACGTTTACCGGGCTTTCCTCCTTGACTTCGGGAAACTTGGATTTGGGCATTCACACGGTAGTTTCAAAATACAATACTTCGGAAATTGAAGAGTTAATCACTTTTTCCGAACAACTTAAGCCAAGTTCGTATATTACGGAGATTGCTGAGAGGCGAGTGGAACTGTGCAATAAGGAATCGGATATAACACCTTCCATTCAAGAATATGAAAAAGCGGTGAATCTTTTAAAGGCTAAGTTAAAAAATTCAAAAGCCCAGGGAATACCGAAAGTGATAAAAACGCTTCGAAGGGAATACTACGACCTCACGTTAAAAACGCTCGAACAACAAACACAAGTAATACCCTGTTTTGCCGGAGTGTGCTCGGCCCAGATCACTCCTGACGGGTATGTCTGGCCTTGTTGTGTTAGAGCCGATGAATTAGGAAACTTAAGGGACGTAGACTTTGACTTTAAGAAAATCTGGTTTGGCGGGAAAGCCCGTGAAGTTCGCCGTTCAATAAAGAATAAGGAATGCTATTGCCCCCTTGCCAATGCAGCATACACAAACATGCTTTGCAGCCCTAAAACATTAATCAAGATATTTTTCAAGGTGATTTCATGAGCGACGACGAGAAATTATTTATAGGATTCATTGAAGGCCTTGTGGATTACGCTCCAAGAGACTATGACGAGGGTTTCGGCACGGTTTATGAGCGTTATGTAATGGGAAAGTATCTTAGAGACCTTAAGAAAAGATTTAACATTGAGAGCGTTTTTGAGGGTCCTTCAGACGGGATTACCGGGATCAGGGGTATTAATTCCTACCCCTTCGCTGATGAGGGTTGTGAGGTCACATATTACACTCCTTCAAAGCGTGAGGAAGAATACACGAAAACCGCATGGAATCTAATCTCCCCTGAAAGCAGCGTGAACATTAAAACCGGAAATCCCTTATCTTTTCCCTTTGAAGACGATTCATTCGATCTAAGCTGGAATTTCTGCATTTTAGAGCATCTGAAAAACCCAGTCGTTCTTGCCTCCGAGATGGTTCGAGTATCTAAAAGGTATGTGCTCTTTATGACGCAAAACGTCTTTAATATCGGAACGTTCCCCCACGTAATCTACCATCTGCTCTACCGCAAACCTTGGGACCATGGGATGCTTCGTTGGATGAGTTTGGGAGGCATTAAAAAGATTGTGAGTAACCTTGATTTGAATATTCTTGAGGAGGGTGTGATTGACGTGCCTCCCTGGCCGGATACGTGGGATATGCCAGTCAGGGGCTTTTTCAAAAGGGGGATGGAGTCGATCGGCGAGTCTTGGAATTGGAGTACATTGACCAGTCTTGCCAAGGATTCAAAGCCCAGCCCACTAATCCGGAGAGTCGAATTGTTTGAAAAACTTCCTCTTCCAACAACGCTTAAACTACCGTTTGCCCACCACTTGTATGTGTTGTGTGAGAAATGAGCCTTGTGTACGTGAAACAAACCGAGAAACCCGAGAGTATTGGGAGCTTACTGAATCAAATTGATCTTGAATTTACTGGAAAACCAGTTTTCATAAAGCCTAATGTCGTAGTCCCTGCAAGCAAGGAGTCAGGGATTGTGACAGACCCTTATGTTGTGAAAGCCATAATCGATTTTTTCCGTGAAAAAGGTGCTACCGAATTTATTGTCGGAGAGTCCCCGGGGATAGGACAGGACGTTCAAAAGTGTTTTGAGTGTGCAGGCTACAAGTTCCTGGAAAAAGAGGAGGGTGTAAGACTTGTCTCACTTAACGAGGAGAAGAAAATTGAAGTGAAATGGAAGTACGGAAAAATCAAGATACCTGAAATCGCGTTGAAATCATTTTACGTAAACGTTGCGAAACTAAAAACACATATGAACACGACAGTAACGCTAGTCATGAAGAATCAAAAAGGCTTGATCATGGATGAGTCGAAAAAACACTTTCACAAACTGGGATTAGACGAACCGATAGCTCAACTAGCAAAAGTGGTGAAACCAGACCTTGCAATCATTGACGGAATAATCGGGATTGACGGAGACGGTCCACTATACTCGGGGAATAAGATTCAGTCAAACCTGCTTGTTGCTGGAAAAGACATTCTAGGAGTTGACGCAACAGGCGCAAGGCTAATGCAGATAAATCCGCTAGAAGTAGAACACATCAGAATCGCAAAGGAATTAGGGTTGGGTGACATAAACCCCGAAATTTTAGGGGATGCTATCAAAAAAGTCTCAATAAAATTTACGCGAGCCAACGAGGAATACTTTCAATTTCAAAAACTATACAACAAACGGAACAAATACGCCTGTTCGATGTGCTCTAACTCCTTATACGAAGCGATTATGGCAGTTAAGAGTAATCCCGCATACTGGTTTAAGTACGGACCCAAGCTTGCGTACCTAATCTTTCTAAAGGGGGTGAATTTCGTCTCGGGGGGAAACTCTCAACTACCAAACAAACCAGGGAAAACAATCTGTTTTGGAGAATGTACGAAAAACTTCGCCAAAGAAAACGGATTAGCCTGGGTTCCCGGATGCCCCCCAAACCCTAAAGACATTCTAAGAAAACTTTAGCTTGAAGACGTAAAGACGTAAAAGATGGCGGAGGTAATCGAAGTATTGTCTGAAACCGAGCTTGCTCTGCCCCTTCGCCCGATCCTTGAACGTGTATCCTACTTCAGCGTAACGGCTGAACCTGCCTTTTACAAGAATTTCCAGTCCAATCTTAAATCCAACGGGGCTTAAGGATACGCCCTCAATGACCTCCTTTCTCACAAGGAAGAAGCCGGACATGGAGTCCGTGCAGTCAGTTAAGGGTTTAGCCATTATAGTTGCGAAAAAACTTATTATTTTCCTATGAATCGGCCACTCATCAAAACCACCCCCCTCAACCTTTCGGGAGGCGAAAACTACTTCGAAACCTTCGGAAATCTTCTCAACTAACTTCGGCAACACCTCAGGCGGATGGCTTAAATCAGCGTCCATCACACCAAAAACTTCACCTGTTGCCGTATTAAAACCCTCAATAACTGCCGAGGAAAGACCCCTCACACCCACCCGGTGAATTACTAAGACATTGAATTTCTTAGCTAGATCATCAGCAAGCTTACCAGTACCATCTCTTGAATCATCATCAACAACCACAACCTCCAAATCAAAACCCCCGCTAGAACGGAACAACCTTTTAACAAGCTCTTCCAAATTTTCACGTTCATTAAATGTGGGAACTATAATTGAGATTAAAACCATCGTATTTTATATTATCAAGCCATTATATTATCTTATTTTATAGTGGATTATACCATGAAACGGGAACAATTAACAATTACACTCAGGGAAGATATATTATCCCAAATAGACGAGAGAATAGACGGAATAACTATTAGAAACCGTTCCCATGCAATAGAAGTGCTTCTAGCAAGATTTTTAAATGTCGGAAGAGTTAAAAAAGCACTAATCCTTGCTGGAGGAAAGGGAACGCGCATGCGCCCCTTCACCTATGAGATACCAAAGCCCATGATCCCAGTACAAGGCAAACCCTTGATGCAACACATCATTGAGTTGAATAGAAAGCATGGAATAAACGACATCTTGCTATCAATCGGGTATCTTGGAGACAAGATCAAAGAATATTTTGGTAATGGCTCCAGATTCGGAGTGAACATTGAATACGTCAAAGAGAAAAAATTCTTAGGAACTGCAGGATGCTTAAATCTTGTAAAGGACAAGATTAACGAGCCCTTCCTCATGTTTAACGGCGACGTTCTTGCGGGAATTGATTTAAGCGATTTCATAAGCTTTCACCATGAAAATAAGGGCGTTGCCACCATTGCATTAACTCCCGTTGACGAGCCCTCCAGATTTGGTGTGGCTCGCCTTCAAGGCAGCATGATACTCGACTTCGTGGAAAAACCCAAAAAGGGGACTGAGCCTTCAAAGCTCATTAATGCCGGCGTCTATCTCATGGAACCTGAAGTCTTCGAGTACGTTCCCAAGGGCTTTTCAATGATTGAAAAGGATGTTTTCCCAAAGCTTGCAAGTGAAGGAAAGCTTACAGGATACTCTTTCACAGGCCAGTGGTTTGACACGGGAACCGTTGAGGCTTATGAACTGGCGATTAAAAACTGGAAGGGGTACGAAAATATAAAATGAGCATTTTCAGGGCTTATGACATTAGGGGTGTGTATGGGGGGGATTTGACGGACGATGTCGCAGAAGATATTGGAAAAGCCTTTGGTTCGACTTTCAAGGGAACTTGTGCTGTTGGCTTTGACGTAAGGCTTAGCTCGCCGAATCTTTCCAGGGCCTTAATTTCAGGATTATCATCGTCTGGTAGGGATGTGATCGACTTAGGATTGGTTCCCACACCAGCCCTTTATTTTGCCATACACCATTTAGGGCTTGAGGCGGGAGTTATGATTACTGGAAGCCATAATCCGCCCAAATACAATGGCCTTAAGTTGTGGCGGGGGGAGGGCACAATTTCCGGGAAGGAAATCCAGGATATCTCAAAAATCATTGAGGATGGGGTTTTTGAAACAGGTGCGGGGGAAGTTTCCACAAAAAACATCGTTGGGGATTACGTCGACTTCATTAAAGGGAAGGTCTCTTTTAATCGAAAGTTGAAGGTTGTCGTTGATTCAGGGAACGGGACTGCGGGCCCGATCGTCCCTGCCTTACTTAGGGACTTGGGGTGTGAAGTTGTCGAATTGTATAGTGAGCCTGACGGAAGCTTTCCAAACCACCCTGCAGATCCGACGGTGGACGAAAACTTGACCGAACTAATCGAAACGGTCAGGGAGGAGGATGCGGACTTGGGAATGGCTTTTGACGGTGATTCTGACAGAGTGGGCTTTATTTCAGAGGAAGGTGAGATACTTCGCGGAGACCAGGCTTTGATATTGTATTCCAGGGAAATCCTCGCTAAGACTCCCGGCGCGAAAATCATTTTCGAAGTTAAGTGCAGTCAAGGGTTGGCAGAAGACATTAAGTCCCACGGAGGAATCCCCATCATGTACAAGACGGGGCACAGCTTCATCAAAGACAAAATCAGGAAAGAAAAAGCATTGATCGCAGGTGAGATGAGCGGCCACTTCTATTTCGCAGACGATTATCCGGGATACGACGACGGTATTTACGCAGCGCTTAGGATGATTCAGATTCTCTCAAAGTCTGAAAACAGTTTGAGCGAGCTTATCGCGACGATGCCAAAGTATGTGAGCACTCCCGAAATCAGGGTTAAGTGCCCTGACGAAGAAAAGTTTAAGATTGTGGATGAAGTGTCGAAGGCTCTAGTAGACAAGGGATTGGATGTGCTCACAATAGACGGAGCCCGAATCCAATATCCAGATGGGTGGGGCCTAATACGCGCTTCAAACACAAGCCCAAAACTCATCCTAAGATTTGAAGCGAAAACCGAGAGGAGACTTCAGGAAATTAGAAAAGTAATAACTGAAGAGCTGGGTAAACACATCGAAATAAAAATTGAGTGAGCAGACATTTAAGCTCAAGCCTAGATAATTATCCACGTGATGACACTTTGCCGCTGAGCTCACGCAGTGATGAGGCTTATGAGTGCTGAAACTGTCACGCCCAGTTTACATGCGAGACCCATCTTCAACCTTCGGTCTCGATGAGTCTGTTCGTGAGAATGTATTCGATGGGGCTGAAAGCCCCATAAATTCATTAAGCAGAAAGAAAAAATATATTTTGGTCGTCGAGCCAAAAGCGAAGACGGCCTATTTGATGAACCTTTAGTAAAGGTTCCGCGAAAGAGTGCTGAAACCAACCTTTTTCTTTGTCGGAGTTTCCCGACGAGAAACCGCGAGTTAATTGAGGGGTCTTACCAACCCCTCAGTAACGCACATTATAG
>JBDRAY010000142.1:0-3095 GCA_043823295.1 Methanobacteriota archaeon
CATGATCTTGCACAGCACATAGCATCCGAGCCTGTCGTCAATAGCCTTACCATAGAATAGTTTCTTTGAGAGGGCTCCAAAGGACGCCTCGAAAATAATTGAGTCACCAACTGAAACAGCCTTCTCAGCCTCCTTGACAGAGGAAGCTCCAATGTCTATGAATAATTCATCGCGGTTTACGACTTTCTTCCTCTCCTCATCCTTTTGAAGGTGGGGTGGTTTAAGCCCGATAATCCCGGGTATTGGACCGCGCTTCCCGTTCACCACAACACGCTGGTGCAATAAAATCCGGTCGTCAATCCCCCCGACTTTCACGAAACTTATGAACCCTTCCTTGTTGATGTGCTTGACCATAAGACCCACCTCATCCATGTGGGCGGCAAGCATGATCTTAGTCTTACCCGTACCCTTCCGTCCGATCACGTTTCCGAAATTATCAACTCTCACTTCGTCACAAGACTTGGAAAGCTCCCGCTTCATAATGTCCCGAACGTCACCTTCAAAACCGGATATGCCGGATGCAACACACAATTCCTCTAAAAGCTTCATCTTAAATCTCCTCCAATATGTTCAAATATTCTGCGACAGTGTAAATATCCTTATCCCCCCTCCCGGAAAGATTCAATACTATAGTATCATCACTTTTAAAATCGTTCGAATGAGACATGAGGTAACCCAGTGCATGAGCCGACTCAAGCGCGGGAATAATACCTTCCAGCTCGGAGAGAACCTTGAAAGCCTCCAAAGCCTCGGAATCAGTTGCGCTTGCAACCTTCATCCGCCCGGTTTCCGCGAGATGGGCGAGTTCAGGGCCCACTCCAGGATAGTCAAGTCCCGCTGCAATGCTGTAGGACGTCTCTATTTGACCGTACTCGTCTTGAAGGATTTTCGTATACATACCGTGGAAAACTCCGTTTTCCCCCTCCGCCAGGGATGCTCCGTGTTTTCCCGTTGAAACTCCCTCCCCCCCCGCCTCCACTGCGATAAGGCCGACATCATCATCTTCTATGAAACCTGAAAAGATCCCTAAGGCATTACTTCCACCTCCAACACACGCGACAACGTAGTCTGGGAGGCCGCCCTCCTTTTCCATGAACTGTTTTTTCGCCTCGGTTCCGATAACGCTTTGAAACCTTCGAACCATCATGGGATAAGGATGCATGCCAGCCACAGTACCAAAAAGGTAGTACGTCGACTCGACATTTGAAATCCAATCCCTAATGGACTCGTTAATAGCGTCTTTAAGAGTCTTCGACCCGGAAGAAACGGGAATCACTTTCGCCCCTAAAAGCCTCATCCGAAAGACATTAAGTTTTTGCCGCTCAATATCCTCCTCGCCCATGTAAACCTCAACGGGAATCCCAAGCATCGCACCTACTATGGCTGTAGCAACCCCGTGTTGGCCGGCACCCGTCTCCGCGATAATCCGGGTCTTGCCCATCCTCTTTGCAAGAAGTGCCTGACCCAGAGTATTATTAAGCTTATGAGCTCCCCCGTGTACTAGGTCTTCTCTTTTAAGGTATACTTTCGCGCCGATTTTTTCAGAAAAATTTTTTGCATGATATAGCGGTGTGGGGCGGCCCGCATATTCACGGCACAAGTATTCGAATTCATCCCAAAAGGCTTCGTCTGCAAAAGCCTCTTCCATGGATTTTTCCAGCTCGTCTATCGCATGCATTAACACTTCGGGTGCGAATTTGCCCCCGTATTTGCCATATTTCCCCGGATTCATGATACAAAACATATGAAATACAGGGATTTAAATACTGTCAAAAAGAGGATTTCCAGGGGAAAACCCCATTTTCTAGAGATTTTCATGCCCGCAGTCTATCGAACCGATAAGCTTTTATAGGCATCATTCCCTAATTTATGGGGTAGGTGTCGGATTGGTATCCAGTAAGATAATCTCATTTGTCGGGGACAAACTCGTTTCAGAGGTTAGTCCAAACGATATTCCAAAGATTGGCACAAAATCATTCTATGGGAAAAAACAGTGCGGACGAGTGGTGGATCTTATCGGGAATGTGAAAAAACCCTACCTAGTCTTGAAAGTCAATAAGAAAATCCTTCCGCCAGTGGGTGTTGAAGGTAAAGTTTTACGCGTGGAGGATTAAGATGGGAGATATTGAAGGAATTGAAAAGAAAAGAGAATTAAGGTGTCCGGACTGTAAGAGTCCGAATGTCATCACAGACTACAAGCACGGTGAAATCGTGTGCAAAAAATGCGGCCTCGTAATAGAAGACGAGATGTTCGACTTCGGCCCCGAATGGAGGGCATTCGACGAGGAGCAGAAGAGCAAGAGGGCGAGAACCGGAGGCCCCGTAAAATACGCTAAATTGAATAAGGGTCTTACCACGGAAATCGACAGGTACGACCGGGACATCCGCGGTGGGGCTATCCAGCCCGAACGGAAGGCCCAGCTTTACAGGTTGCGGAAGTGGCAGCGACGCTCCAGGATGAGTGATTCAGTCCAGAGGAATCTTTCCATCGCGCTTCCAGAGTTGGATAGGATGTGCGCGTACTTGAACATTCCAAACAACATCAAGGAGGAGTGCGCCATGTGGTATCGGAAGGCCGTTACCAAGGGTTTGGTTCGCGGGCGCTCTATCGAGTCTGTCGTTGCTGCGATAATCTACATGGTTTCGAGGAAGCATCAGCTTCCCAAGACTTTGGAGGAGCTTGCCGAGGCGTCTGGCGTGAAAAAGAAGGATATCGGGCGGAGCTACAGGTTCGCTTGCCGAAGGCTTAATATTAGGATGCCGGTTGCGACTCCCATGGATTACGTCCCAAGGTTTGCGTCCGAGCTTGGTCTTTCAGGTGAGACTGAGGCGAAGGCTATTGAGATCTTGCACTTGGCTAGGGAGAAGGGTATTACTTCCGGGCGCGGGCCCACGGGCGTTGCTGCGGCTGCGATTTATCTTGCAGGCAAGCTTACGAAAGACAAGCAAACTCAGAAAGGAATTGCGGGAAGACTTGCGGGAGTTACGGAAGTAACGATTAGAAACAGATACGAAGAAATCGCCAGGGAACTGGGGCTTGAAATATAAAGCCCTAAACGCCCCCCCTTGTTTTTTTTTGGTCCTGGTTAGGTTTA
>JBDRAY010000143.1:0-22229 GCA_043823295.1 Methanobacteriota archaeon
AGAAACAACTTTATCCACGACGACACAGATGATTACTTCCACCTCTCTCACAACGTCCTCATCCTCTTCGACGACGATGCTCGTCATACGCTGCACCGTAAACAGTGACTGCGGTTTAAGAAGGGAAGAGAAAGTCTGCTACCGCGGAGACGTCTACATGAAGTCTTATAATCCCCTTTGCAGGAACCCTGGGGAAGCAGACTCCTACTGCCTGACCAAGGAGGCTTTCGTCGGCGCGTCGCTTCAAAGCGAGCCCAAACCCACCAAAGAGTGCATGAACGGGTGCAAAGACGGCGACTGCCTTTAAAAAACGCATTTTTTATGTGATAATCCCATTATCTAATTTATGAGGGTGTTGGTTGGGGTTTTAATACTGGTTGTTATTGGATTTATGGTTCAGTCTAGTGCGGGTTTTTCCTCGTCGCTGAATGCGTATGAAAACGTTTTTACTTGTGGCTGGAATCTTTTTTCAATCCCTTTTATTATTTCAGGATAGCCTTCACCCCTAATCTCGACTTCTACCACGACGGTTTCTAGTGGGACTTCCACAACCACTCAACCTCCTCAGGTGGTCAACTTTAAGCCTTCTGATTATTCAACGGTGACGACGGACGAAAAAGGTTTCATCCAATTTGATTTCAATGCATCGGACGACAACGGTATTGTGAACGTCAGCATATCTGACAATCGAAACGGGAGTTTATCCTATGCGTTGTGGAATACGAGCGGGATTTCAGGGGTTTACAGTCTCTTCGTTTATTTTGGAGTAAACTATGATTCCGGCGGAAACCATATAGTCTGGATACCTGGAGCATTTGATTTTCAAGGGAACGAGGCCTTCGGTCCTTACTGGCATCTCTATATCCATTCAACAACGTCGTCGACGACTTCGACGATAAATTAAACCCTTGTTTAAACAATGCATGAATGGCTGAAGCGACAATGAAATCTCAGTGGAAGTGTGACTCTTTTTTACAGTAAAAAGTTTACTATCATGTATCCTGCCATTATTGTCATGAAGCTTAGGAACCATGCTGTGTGGTTCCAGGCTCTTACGTCTTTTCCGTCGAGGTGTGAGAAGGGCATGATTTCGGCCGCCGCCCAAAGGCTTGATGTGACCGTTATTATCTGGTAGACTTCGCTCGGGTTTTTGTAGTTTAGGTAGGCGAAGCTCATCATGATTGCGAAGGAGAATAGTGGTGCTGCGAGTTTTGTGAGGCCGTACTTCCATTTCGTGACCGGGCCTTCGATCTTCTCCATTAGGAATCCTTGTATTGAGAAGGGGTGGCCGAGGTAGCCTGTGAGCAGGGTTATCGCGGAGCCTTCCCACCAGAAGTGGTATTCGATGTGTATGTTGCACAGTTTCCCGACCATCCTGTGTGACACTTCGTGGGATAGTGCTGCGAACAGGCAGAGCACCCAGTTTTGGAGGAGTTTTGTGAGGAATACGGGTGTTATTCCGAAGAACGTGAATGTGATTGATAGTCCGAGCACGAAGGATGCTCCGAGGATGGCCGCTACTTCGTCGATTTTTATGGGGCCTATCATCCTGTGTGTTTCCCTGATCTTCCTCTTCTTCCGACCGTAGTGGAGTGCCATAAACTCGAATACGGTTTGAAGCAGGCTTAGAAGCCACATGAGCCCGAGTCCGGAGGCCATGGCAGCCAGGGGGACGTATTCTTCGGGGAAGAATCTCCTCAAAGGCGAGGTCTTGGCGGACTCGCGCACGAGCTTGTTTCTGCTCCTTGGGTGTTCGAAGACTGAGAAGCCCATGTTGTTGGCGCTGCCTGAAGTCAAGTTCAACTGTCCATAGTAGATGCTTTCCTCGTCTGTTTCCGAGGCGTTGGCCAGGAATAGTTCGGTCAGGTTGTTGTGGCCTGGTCCGCCCAGCAGGAAGACTGCGCCGGGCATTAGGAGGATCTGTTTGAACGATTCCGGGCTGTCGTCAAGGTATATTATCTCGATTTCCGAGACTTCCACGTCTAAGTCGCCTCCGGACTCGACGTAAGCTTCGGCCGTAGTCCCCATCATTCCAGTCTGGAACATGTCCATGATGCTGCGTTCCACCAAATCCATGTCTGAGCCATAGACTATGTAGAGTATGGGCTGGACTGTGATGTTCCCCGAGTCGTCGAGAGGCACTTCGAACTGCAGCTTGAACTCCTGCCTGAAACCATCCAAGTCGAGCATCTGCGCGCTGGCGAAATTGCTAATCGATAGAATTATGATTATACAGGTCAACTGGATTATGTTTTGTCTGGTCGAGCTCATCTTTGATTAAAATATCTGTTGAATAAAATAGTAACAATAATCTTAAAAATGAAACCTGACGATATTAGGGGGATAAAGACGGATTACGTCCGAGGTAAGATTAAGGGCATGCTCTTGACACCTAAGATTGAGGAGTACGTCGAAGACTTGATAGCGCTTGAGAAGGCAGTTTTAAGCGGTTCTACCGACTGGAATATCGCCCGGAGGTGCGAGGGAGTTAAAAAGGATTTTCTCGTCGAGTATCTGGAAATTCTAAAAGAATTGAATCCCGAAAAATACGGGGACGAGATTTTTCGTTTGAGCGAGGACAAGAAAGTGAAAGTGGATTTCAGCCACAAGCACGTCGAGGAAGAGAAGAGGAGGATTGGGGAGCTTCGCAGGCTGTGGGAGGAGATGGGGGGTAAGGTTTAAGCGTCTTCGTCTGGCTGACACACCCTCTTGTACACGCTCTCAACGTTTTTCAATACGTTTTCCATGCTCTCGTCCAACTCCTTTATGTGATCCTGCATCCTATTGGTGTGCTCGTCCTGGGTTTTTAAAAGACGCACCATAAGCTTGGAGTGCCTGTAGAGGCTGAATAGGATTAAGACTTCAATCAAGATCACTAGCATGCTTATGACAATCCCGATTAACTCAATAGACTCCATCTTCGGTTTTAAAGATAATAAGTCCTACTTTATAATAAGGTATTGGTAATCGAAGATGAAATCAATGTTCAGAATCAAGAACCTTTACCTTCTGATCGCAACTATTGCCCTCGTAAAGCTTTTGTTTCTCGGGATCAACCTTATAATCCTCTGGAAGCTGGGTTACATCAGAATCTAGTTGAACCAGTCTACTCCACTTTCTAGAACTGGTCTTTACCCACCTTGCACAAGGGGCACAACCAGTCATCCGGCAAATCCTCAAACGCCGTTCCCGGCGCAACCGCAGACTCGACATCGCCTACCGCAAGGTCATAAACGTAACTACAAACAAGACAAACATACTTTCCATCAACTCCTTTTCCATCCATACAAGTTACCGGAAACTAAAATAACTGAAGAAAAATATAAAAATAAAAAAAAAATAAGTTAATACAATGAGAAGAAAGAAAGGGTTAGCTGGGAGGGAGATTTGAACTCCCGTTCTTCGGTCTGCAGCCGAACGCCTAACCGGGCTTGGCCACCCCAGCAAACTTTATAAAAAGATAGAGTTATTATGCGGGTTTTATCTATTTAAAAACTTTTTCTCTTTTGATTTGAGGTTTTCTGGCAGGATGTAGATTTCGTCGGTGTTTAGGTCGTAGATTAAGGGTAGGAGGAGTATGCTTCCGCCAGTGATTTTCTTGTGGACTTTCGGGTAATAAACTTTCAGAAAATACAGCATCCTGTCGACTTGGATTCGCCCCCCCTCCTCGATTACGAGCGTCTGATAGTCTCCCTTTTTCGGCTTGCCTTCCTCTTCCTTAATGTATTCTTCAACTCGAAGTTTCGCAAGGCCTCCGCCGTTTTCCAGCATGTAGTATCGTATTTCGGGTTCCACGCCCCGTTTTTTAAACAGCGTTGAATATCCGCCGCAATTCGTGTGGTGGACTACGAGTATGACGTCAGGTTTCAGATGGTTTAATGCGTAGACGAAGGCGGGAATCGCGTCTTCGGTGAAAAGGCCACCCACATTCCGAACCTGGAAGATACTGCCCTGATCGAGCTTGTCGAAGATTACGCTCAAGTCTACGCGGGAGTCCGAGCAGCAGAGGGAGAGAATCTTCGGGTCCTGGCCTTTGGAAATATCCTCTATTTTTTTCCCGAGTTTCTCGTGGTGCCTCCACCAACCACCTACAAGCTCTCTCATGGTTTTTTTGTGGGAGAACTTTTTTGTAGTGGAGTAGAGGTTGTCTTTCAGGCCCGAAATTATGTTTTCCTGTATCCTTCTTTGGGTTTTCATTCCGCTTTAAATAATTATGCTTGAATGGCATAAAATAAGTCATGGAGGGCGCGCGAAAAGCATTGCCAAAGTATTTCGCGATACTTGACGGGCAGCGTAAGGCAAGGTTTCTGGAGTGTGACAATCTTAAGGATAAGGTTTTCAAAGCAAAATCATTCCTTTCTTCCTGCATGCTTTGCGAACGCCGCTGTGGTGTGGATAGGTCTAAGGGAGAACGCGGTTTTTGTGGCGTCCTTGAGCCGCGGATTTCCTCGAAGTTTATACATCTGGGGGAGGAGCCCGAAATCGTCCCGTCCTACACGATTTTTTTCGCAGGCTGCACGTTTCATTGCGTATTCTGCCAGAACTGGGATATCAGTCAGAATCCAAACGGTGGAGTAGAATTGCACGCCGAGACTCTCGCAAACATGATGAACAATATTTCGGCGCGCAACGTGAATTGGGTGGGAGGGGATCCTACTCCGAACATTCCGTTCATACTCGAAGTCTTAATCAACGTCGAAAAAAATCTTCCTCAAGTGTGGAACAGCAACTTGTATCTGACTAAAGAGGCGATGGGTGTCCTTGACGGAGTGATTGACTTGTATCTTACGGACTTCAAGTACGGCTGCGACGAGTGCGCAGTCAAATACTCGCAGGCAAAGGACTACTGGAAGATTATCACGCGCAATCACTTTGAAGCGCGCAGGCAGGCTGAAGTCATCATCCGCCACCTAGTCCTCCCCGGCCACGTAGACTGCTGCACGAAACCGATTCTCGACTGGATTTCGGATAACCTCGAGAACGTGCGAGTAAACATCATGGACCAGTACCGCCCCGAATATAAAGCCTGCGATTACCCTGAAATTAATACTCTGCTTTCGACCAACGAGTTTCGGGAAGCCTTAGACTATGGACGGGAGCTTGGCTTAAATATCGTAAGATGAAAGTGAATCTGATTTGCGTTGGAAAAGTGAAGGAGGGTTTCATCAGAGGTGGGATTTCCCACTACTTGACCCGGCTTAAGAATTCGCGACTAAAAATCGTGGAAGTCGCCGACTCAAATCCTGAAAAGGAAGGATATGAAATTCTCAAGAAAATCCGGGGAGAAGACTTTGTCGTAGCCTTGAGTGAAGACGGCAAGCCTTGCTCTTCACGCGATTTCGCCGCCCTCCTAAATGACGTCGGAAAGAAGTTCGTCTTCGTAATCGGCGGGCCTGATGGACTGTCAAAGGAAGTCCTCAGCCGGGCAAACATCACCCTTTCTCTTTCTAAAATGACTTTCACCCACGAGATGGCGCGGCTCCTGTTGCTTGAACAAATCTACCGGGCAGTGCAGATAATCGAAGGCAGGCCGTATCACCGGTGACTCTTATTTCTCTAATCCCCATTCTTTTTTTATGGCTCTAAAGGAGCATTCATCTGGAATCCAACCTAGGTCGGCGGATCAAGTAGTTGAAATTATTCATTCTCGTTGGGATGATTGTGGCAGATTTTTTTTCGGGGAGCGCACTAACTCTGATGATATCAAAGATATTGTTCCCTGGGTTAATTTCTTGGAGGGTTTGAAGATTTCTCCCGGAGACAAGGTTGCATGTTGCAGTGCACCACTACTCCTTCAGGATGCCATGGCCGGATTCTATGGTGCTGGTGTGTTGAGCATTGAGGTGAATGGACCCCTCGTTGGGGGTCAATGGGATATTTTAGAGCGGCTCCGTGAAGTCTACGGTGAAGGAAAGAGGGGTCAAGTATTAGTACTTCCTTACGAGTTCAACCAGTTTTCCGATCCAGTTGAAAACATTCACGATTTCTTAGATCTAGGGGGGGGCTATCTCAATTTGTCGAAGGCTTCCGTAAAGGCGGGCTGGCCGCTGTCATGCTACCTAAAGTCTTGGATGATCCTCGTGGGTCTGAAGAAAACCAACTAGAAGTTGTAAAGACTGCCGTACGACTGCTTAAGGACGGCGGTAGGCTCCTCGTATCTTCAGAAGGCTCTATGGATGCTTTTTCCAATCACATTCCGCTTGAAAGGATAAAAGAGGTGGAAGGGGCATTAGGTGTTCGGACCAAGCCAGTTTCAAAAACAGTTTTGACCCAAGTAACCGACGCTCGCATATTCGAAGTCCGCAAGTAACTTTCAGTATCCTTCCAATTCCATGCTCTCAAGGTATAGGCTGTCTACGTGTACGTGAGTGACAAGTATCAGCTGCCAGCCGGCGGCCATCTTGTTCAGGGTTTCCCCCAAAAGCTCCCGATGCTCTTCATCAAGGCTTCCGAAGGGCTCATCCAGTATCAGAAGCCTCATGGGGGAGAGCATCTCAATGAGCGCGATCCGGAGCGCTACTGCGAGCTGAACTCGCTCGCCGCCTGAGAGTTGGTCTAGTCCTAGCGTTCCACTAGTCGTCTTGACCTGGATCTTATAATCTTTGTCAAAGGATACTTCCTTGTAGGTTGGGTTTTGGTTGAACCTCTTAAAGTAGTGGGTGAGTGTCGCATTCAAGGTGTTGATGTACTTGTCTCGAAGGTATTTTGGAAGGCCTCGGTCGGTGTGGAAGACTTCGCGCGCCCGCGAAAAAAGGTTTAGCTTCGCTTCGGCCTCCTCCTGACTCTTCTTAACCTCGAAAAACCCCTTCTTCTTGTCCTCAATCTCCCTGGCCTTCGACTCGTTCTCCCGGAGCTTGAAAGACAATTCCTTAACCTCCCCCTCAACTCCGTACTTGTTTTTCAAAAGCTCGTCCCGCCGCTTCTCACCCTCATCGAGTTCCTCGGGTTCGAATATAATTTTTTCCAGGCCTTAGAAAGTTCTTTTTTCTTTACGAGGTTTGCTTCGTTATCTTTGGTTAGCTTTTCAATCTTCTCCTTAAGCTCGCCTTCCCCGGAAACTTTTTCCTCGACGACCTCGATCTTCCCTTTAAGGTTGTTGTATTCGGAAACCTTCATCTCGACAAGAGAGGGATCCTCACCGTCATAGCCCCTCTCCTTAAGCTTTACCGAAATCTCCTCCCGCTCCTTCAAAACCTTTACTCTTTCCCCCTCCCTCTTCTCAATCGCGTCTTTCAGGCTTTTCAACTCGAACTCCATCTTCTGAAGCTCTTTGACGCGGGCTTTAGCCTCATCCAGAAACGTTCTAACCTCCGGCTCCTTAGACTTAATGTTTCCAACACGATCCTCCTCCTTGACAATAGTCTGCTCGGTCACCACAGTCTCATCCATCAAGTGGCCTTTACTCAAAGCCTGCCCGCACCGCGGACACTTGGTTTGGCCTGAAAGCCCCCTCAAATCCTTAAGGAAAGCGCGAAGTTTTTGGACTTCAAGCTCGGACTCGATTAACGCAGCATTAAACTTCTCAAACTGCTTCTCAAATTCAATGAGCGTTTTCCCAGCCTCATCCCTTCCGGATACGGCAAGCTCAAGCTCCCGCAACCTTGAAGACTCCCCCTCATCTGCCTTAGTTTGCGCGAGCTTATCATTCAATGAAGTGAATTCGGTCAAAAGCTTGCGCAAGCCAGCGTATTTTTCACACTGGGAGGCTTGACTTTTAAGCTCTGCGAGCTCCTTCTTTTCACCTTCAAGAGAGTTGAATTCACGCTGAAAAGAAGCAATCCTGTTCGAAACGTCGGATATGGCAATCTCAAGCCTTCCAAGCTCCACCTCACTCTTTTCCCTCTGAACCTTTCTCTTCTTCAGCTCGGAAATATTTTTCTCAACCTCGGACAAATTCCCTGAGACTTCACTCAAAACCTTGTTTTTCTCCGCAATCTGGATTCCAAGCCTCCCCCCCTCTTCAGATAGGCCCTCCAATCCTTCCCAGAATCCCTTTTCAGCGTCCTCGGGATACTTTGCGAGCTGCTCTTCAAAGACCTCGGTCTTTACCTTCACCTCTCTGATTTTTTCCCCACACGCCTTGTAGGCCTTCTCAAGTCGATTCAATCCGAAAAGCGAGTCCAATTCCTGGCGGCCACCCTTCTGCGTTAACCTGTCGACTATCCAAGTTATCTCGCCCTGCGGCACGTAATTGAGGTTGTCTAGCACCTCTTCAGATAGAAAATCCTTAAGCGCCTCAGACACATTCTTGGGATTGTCGGCGACAAGCTCGCCTTCACAGGTAAGCTGGGCGGTCGAAGGTTTATCCTTGTGGAGGACCTTGTTTATTGAATACTTTTTCCCGTCGCGGGTGAAGGAAAGAGTGATCTCGGCCTGCCGTTCCCCATTTTTTATCATACGGTTCTTGTAGCCTGCAGCAGTCCCCGCAAATGCGAAGCGGATGGCGCGAAGGATTGAAGACTTTCCCGTCCCGTTGCGCCCCTCAATCTGAAGGCCCCGAGACAAATCAACTTCCAACTCCGGGTGGCAAGCCCAATTCGAAAGCGACAAACCCTCAAGACGCATGGAAATAAATACGTTTAAGAAAATAAAACAAATTTCAAACGCAATCACCCTTATTACCCAGTTTTCCCTATTTTTTGACATGAGCATTGTTGCAGCTCCACCTCGAAAGACAGTTAGAGCCATTAAACAATATCGGGAACAGCTTCGAGAGGGGAAACACGTCTTCATTCTGGATAACAGTGAGTCAGCGTGTGAGATGGCTAAGGACATTCTCGAGCCTTTCTTCCCCGGGCGGGTGGATTACATGACTGACTCTCAAGCCGCGGTCGACGAGATCGAACGCCGCATGGACTCGGGAGTCCTTGATGTTCTTGTGCTTGACCTGGACATGCCGAAATCCGGCCGTAAAGTGGCTTTAGAGCTTGCCAACGACGGCTACTTCCCACCGATTGTAATCCTGTCCGGAAGCCAGGGTGCGAGAGAGTATACTGCTTTTATGGATCAAATTGGCTCTGCTGAAAACACTCCTGAATTCAAACATGTGGTAAGCAACCTTCTTGAAAAGACGGGGGGACCTGCCCTTACAAAGGTCGGTAAAATGGATGCTGTTTCAAATCCTCAGTTCGTTGTGAACGCTTGTGACAGCGTCCTCGAAGCAATGAAAGAAGGATCTACCAACCCCGAATTACTTGGACAGACTCTTAGAATGCCAACACCTGCATTATCTTCAGTCCGCCAAGCCGAGCTTGAACCATTCTACAATGACCTATCTGACGAACTCGTTCCTTGGGTTCGAAAACACCATGAATTTGTTAAACGCTTACAGGAATTTTCTGAGACTCACGAACCTGCCGAAGGTAAAGCCGATGAGATGAATGAGAAACTTGAAGGAATCAGAACGAAATTCAACATTCTTGGTCTTATGGATTATGACGCTGAGGAACTTAAGAAGGTGGAAGTAGGTGAAGATTGGGATCATTTCCGTCATGGAATCTTCGGAAACCGGAACTTAAATAAGATATTTTCTTTATTGGAGGGTTGGGAAAAATGTTTTGATGGGGATGCGAGGGAAGCGGCGAATGAACTCAAGATGAAGTATGCTGAGGCATCTTTTGCATTCCGGGATAATTTTGAGGCGATCGAAAAGGACATGCACGAATATGCGGGTGCTAATTCAACTGATATTGGAGAGCGTGTGGCAGGGTGGAAGAAAAGACAAAACATTACTGTTCTGGTTGACGTTTCTGGTTCACTTCGCATTCGAGCCCCCCGCGGCCGCATCGAGTCCGCACTCGAATCCTGCTTAGATAACTCATCTCAAGAACTTGAGGGTAAGGACGGTGGAGAAATAACTGTAGATCTAGGGAAAAAGAAAGTCTCAGACCTACCCGAAGATGTTGCCCACCACTTCACTGAACATGGCTACGAACTGGAAGAGGAAGTTAATGTCATTTTAATTTCAGATAATGGTTCTGGATTCTCCCCCGAAGTTTTGGAGGCATGGCAGCAGGGCGGCCAAATCCCGAGCACTAAGGGCGAGCTGGGAAGGATTGGCTATGGATTGGAAATCATGCGAAGGTCAGCCCAACAGGTAAACTCTGGGACTGTGAGAATAGAATCCTCCCCTCAAGGGACGACCACAACCTTCTACATGGGAATCGAACCGAAAGAGGAATAAAAAGATTATTCTCCCTTCAAGTGTTCGATCATCTCTTTTTCGAGAGCGAGTTTTTCTTGGAGGATCTCCTTTTCCTGCTCGCTTCCCCTGTAAGCTCCCCCACCGTATGACAAGACTGTGTCGGCGTCATCATCACGGCCTGCTCCATGGACATTTTCAGAGAATGACTTGGACGTGTCCCAGAGGACGCCAACCTCTGATGCTACTTTCGCACAGCAATCATTCAAGCCCGCATCCTTTCTCTCAATCAAGTCCTTGACATCACTGGTCATCTCTTGTGGAAGCACGTCCGTCCCCCGCTCTACGATCATCTCCATGACAAACCAGGGATGTGCGATGTCAGTCACAGTATTTCCTCCCTCCCTCCACTTAATGATCTGCACAGTACTCTTCTTATCTTGCTCGACAAACCCTAAAAGTGTTTTCGAAGATCCAAGCATCTCAACAATCTTCTGATCGACTTCCGGGGGAACCCATTGTTTCTGCATTTTATTAATTAATTGTATTAGGAATATATTACGATGAATGAGAAGTATATCGTCGAGATCGTGTCGGCGATCGAGCGGGATGACGCGATGGGTTTGCGCGAATTGTCTCACAAGTTCAGCGGGATTGCAGTGACCGAGCAGTCGGAGGAGATTATTAATCTTGCAGTGATCACATACTGCTTGAACAAGATTTTTAGCAAAGTCCACTTCAAGAAAAACGCCGGTGACCTCAAGAAAAACATCATCGAAGAGCTTTCCCGGGAGAAGTTCGACGCGGTTTTAAGGGAGATTGAAAGCTTTGACAAGGCGCATGGTGCATTCGAAGGCAACCTTGTGGGCAAAGCCCGGATAAAGGTGGGCTCGCGGCTTTACTCGAACGGGCTTTCGCTTTCCCAGTCGGCAAGCCTTACTGGAGTCCAGGTGTCAAACATCCTAGCCTACGTCGGTGCCACGAAAACCCACGAGAAAATCAAGCCCGCCTCAGTGAAAGATAGGTACAACCTCGCCAAAAGCATACTGTCGAAAGGTGGGTGAGCGAACTCACACAAGTTCCTTTAGAAATTGAACAAACGGAATTTACACTCTGCTGGAATAGACTCAATCCTCTTAAGCCTTCTCATCGTACTATTGCTTTTATAGGGTTACGTTATATATATTAAGTCTTCTTTACGAGTGATAAAAAATGTATCCTCAAGGTCCTGCGGCATACGACCGCGCGATAACGGTGTTCTCCCCTGACGGGAGGCTTTTTCAGGTGGAATATGCAAGAGAAGCAGTTAAAAGGGGCACAACTGCTTTGGGGATAGTATTCGATAAGGGCGTGCTTCTCGCAGTCGACAAGAACGTGGCGACGAAACTAATCGTCCCCTCTTCAGTAGAGAAAATATTCCAGATAGACGATCACATTGGAGTTGCAACTTCAGGTCTTGTCGCCGACGCGAGAAGGCTTGTGGATTCTGCTAGAATCTGGGCTCAGAGAAACAGACTCGCCTATAACGAGCCAATCAGCACATTAAAAATCACCAAGGAAATCTGCGACGTAAAGCAGGCTTACACTCAATACGGGGGTGCAAGGCCGTTTGGAACATCCCTTCTCGTCGCGGGAGTAAACGATTACGCACACCTTTACGAGACTGACCCGTCCGGTGCCTTCACCGAATACACTTCAACGGCCATAGGTATGGGCAAGATGGACGTCGAAAAAATATTCGAAGAAAAATACCGCCCGGATTTAAGCCGGAAAGAAGCGATTGAACTTGCACTTCTCGGATTGAACGTTGTCACTGAGGGAAAGCCGCGAGAGGAGTACATGGACTTGGTCACCATAGAGAAGGATAAAAAATACTCGCGGGTGGCCTCCCCGGAGATCAAGGAATCTCTCGACAAAGTCAAGAAAGAGATTAAGGCTCGTAAAGACAATCACAAACGCAAGGAAGAAGAAGAGTAAATATTCTCGCAATTCACGATTATAATTCAAATGAGGTACACTTTTTATGGTAAGCTTGGATGAGGCAGTCATAGCTCGAATAAAAAAGCACGGTCACACATTCGAAATATTCGTTGATCCCGATCTTGCACTTGCATTCAAGTCAGGTGACGAAGTCGACTTAGCTGAAGTGTTGGCTGCCGAAAACATCTTCAAGGATGCGAAAGCCGGGGATAAGGCCGCGGCGGAAACACTTACTGAAGCCTTCAGTTCAACTGACGTAAATACTGTAGCATCCGAGATAATCCGGAAAGGTGAATTACACTTAACAACTGAGCAGCGTAAAAGAATACTCGAAGACAGACGAAAGCAGATAGTCGACATTATCGCTCGGAACGCCTTGAACCCTCAGACTAAAACACCTCACCCGCCTTCAAGAATTGACAAGGCAATGGATGAGGCGAAGGTCAAAGTCGACTTCGAAAAGTCTGCGAAAGCTCAGGTTGATGAAGTGCTCAAGGCACTTAAACCAATCATTCCGATAAAGTTTGAGACGGTTGAGGTCGCGTTGAAGATTCCAGCGAAATACTCTGGCTCGATCTATCAAACTCTTCATGATTTCGGAGACCTTAAGAAGGAGGAGTGGAGAGGAGACGAACAATATTGTGTCTTGCATATTCCAGGTGGGATGCAGGATGAATTGTTCAAGGTTATGAACGAGCTGACTCACGGTGAAGTAGAGATTAAATTACTGAAATAAAAAAAATATGGATTATTCAGTTGAAGACAGGGAAGTTGTCGTACCCGGTCAAAAGCTTGGCGTGTCGGGAAAATGCGATCTAACATGTTTTAAAGACCATGATGAAATCTATTCCTTAGTGCATGGGCTTGTAAGGCAGGGAGGGGATCACGTAACAGTAATACCCTCGAAGGGGGCTTACATGCCGAAGGAGGGTGATGTGGTTATAGGCGTTGTCAAGTCTGTGAGGGAGACTTTTTGGATCGTTGATATTGGGTCGCCTTACTCGAGCTACATCTTAAAGGATGAGGTTGTTAAGACGAGGGGTAGCGTGGATTTGAAGCAATTCTTCGATGTCGGTGATGTTATATCTGGCAAAGTTTCAAGCTTGAATGAGGTTTACTCCCACCTAATAATTCGCCCATGGAAACTTGAAGTAGGACTTATCATCAAGGTTAATCCAAAGAGGATTCCCCGCGTGATAGGCAAGAGTAGGTCTATGCTTGAGGTTATTAAGTCGAAGACGGGGTCCAGAATTATTGTCGGTCAAAACGGCTTGATCTGGCTTAAGGGAGGTAAAGCCGACTTGGGGGTTAAAGCTATCCGAAAAATCGAGGCGCAAGCCCAGACGAGGGGTCTTACAGAACGGATAACAAATTTTTTGGATTCAGAATCAAAAGAGGTTTAAAGAAAAATGAGCGGAAAATCAGATGTTGTGTTGATTAAGGATGGAAAAAGATTGGATGGAAGAAAGTTTGATGAGTTGAGAGATATTAGGATGGAGGTCGGAGTGCTTCCGAGAGCTCAGGGGTCATCGTATCTTGAGTGGGGTAACAATAAGGTTTTGGCTGGTGTTTACGGGCCTAGGAAGCTGCACCCCATGTTCCTGCAAAATCCCACGAAAGCGTTGGTGCGGTGTGTTTATAACATGGCCCCTTTTTCGGTGGAGGATAGGAAGAGGCCTGGCCCTGACAGGCGGAGTGTTGAGATTTCAAAGATTTGTTCTGAGGCATTGGAATCAGTTGTCTTGAGTGAACGATTCCCAAACGCAGTCATCGACGTCTTTGTGGAGATTCTTCAGGCAGACGCTGGAACTCGGTGTGCTGGACTGACTGCAGCATCCCTGGCTCTCGCTGATGCTGGTATTCCCATGAAGGATTTAATCGCTTCTTGCGCGGCAGGAAAAGTTGAGGGTGAGATAGTCTTAGATCTTATGAAAGAGGAGGATAATTACGGGGAATGTGATCTTCCTCTTGCATTAATACCTCGAAAAAAGGAAATTACATTGCTTCAAATGGATGGGAAGCTTACTCGGCAAGAGTATTCAAAGGCTTTGAACTTGGCAATTGATGGTTGTTTGAAAGTCTATGCAATACAAAAGCAAACATTAATTGATAGTGCTAAAGTGGAGGCCAACTAAAATGAACGTCGAAGCATATTTGAAAAAGGATTACATTCAATCCCTTGTGTCTGAGGGAAAGAGGACGGACGGACGCGGCTTTGAAGAAAGGAGGATCCTGGAAATTGAAAAAGGTTTCGTATCAGAGAAAGCGCCTGGTTCGGCAAGAGTTAAGCTTGGTGAAACGGAAGTTATTGCAGGAATAAGCTTGATCGTAGGTGAACCCTATTCTGACCGTCCTAACGAAGGAACCATGAGCGTTTCCACCGAGTTAAGGCCTATTGCCGATCCACACTTTGAGTTAGGCCCTCCTAGGGAAGAATCAATCGAAGTTTCAAGGGTCATTGACAGGGGAATCCGGGAGTCGGGTGCAATAGACTTTTCCAAATTATTTATTGAGGAAGGGAAAGTCTGGATTGCTTTCATCGACTTACACATCCTAAACAATGCAGGAAACCTTTTCGATGCTGGAGGCATAGCAGCAATATCTGCTCTAATCGATACCCGGATGCCAAAATATGAGGACGGCAATGCTGTTAGGGGTGAGTGGGATGGAAAATTACCTTTAACTTGCACTCCAATACCCTTAACTCTCGCCCAAATATCGGGACAGCTTCTCGTAGATCCAACAATCGATGAGGAGTACTCTCTGGATGCGAGATTGACTGTTACGGTATCGGATACATTGAACGCAATGCAAAAAGGGGGTTTCGGGTCTCTAACTCTTGAACAAGCTGAGGCAGCGGTAGACCTCGCATTCAAGAAATCAGCGGAAGTAAAGGAGGTCGTAGAGAAGTAATCGTCTTTTTTAAATGATTACTTCCTAGTTAATCTCTTGATAAAATGTTCAGTCACACAAAGAAAGTCGGAAGCGTTGGAAGGTACGGGACGAGGATCGGTTGGAAGACTCGGAAAAGAGTGTTGAGGGTCGAGCAGGAATCAGCAAAATCTCGTAATTGCCTGTCATGCGGGAAAAACCGCGTGAAACGCTCTTCAGCTGGAATATGGGATTGCCCTTCCTGCGGCAACTCCTTTACTGGCGGGGCTTACGTTTCAATACCTCGTCGAAAGAAGGTTTTGGAGGATAGTACACAATGACTTATGCTTGCAGGGAATGTGGCGCGGAAGTTGAATATGAGTATCTTCAAAGTCACAAGCTTAAATGCACTAAGTGCAAGGAGCGGCGGTCTAACATTTGGATTAAGAAAAGACCCCCAATAACAAAGACGGTTATTGGCCGATAAACCAGAAAGTTTATCGTACAATATTCGTATCTTTACTCTTTTTATACTCGACCTACCATATATTAATGGGTGGGGCTATCTATCTAATCCGAAAAACACCTCTGCTTACAAGGATATGGCTGGATTACACACACTGCCGACTGACTGCTAAAAAAAGCTTTCTGGCAGGCCCCACCTAATAATCAATAAATTGGGGTGATGTAAAGTGGCTGAATTCATCTGGAGAGAGGGGAAAGAACTGCTTTCCCACAAGACTGACTCACACAGTGAGGACGTTGAGTTTATTAGAAAAATGTCAAATGAAGGGAGGGCCTTTACATACAAGAAATTCGGCAAAGCAATGCACTATCCCTGCTAACCGAACCATAAATTATAAAGCTATTTAGCAATCTTCTCAATCAATTGGTTTACCTTAAAGTAACATTCCTTCCGCCTCGACCCAGTTTTAGCACACAAATTCCTCCTAACGTCATATACTCCCCCTTCAAAACAAACTCCCTGCTCCGAGGCATTCTCGCAGAGAGCTACGTTCTTTGTTAAAGCACCTAATAATCCATAGCAAGGCTTCATTAACCTTCCTGAAAATTCACATAAACTATCCTTCTCCTTTTTCACAGCCAACTCATAAAAACAACGAATCTTCTTTTCCCCGGAAAGCTTCGCGCAAATCTCTTCATCTCCTTGGGTAAGAGCTATCGCCAGCAAACACCCTTCAACGTCATATGCTGATTCCTCGCATAATTGCTCATCGTTTTTTTTCACAGCGACCAAGTGAGTGCAAAATCCAGAATCATTACCTGCTTTATCACAAAGTTCCTCGTCCAAATCTTCTAATCCGAGCTCGAGGAAACAAACCTGTCTGAGTTTTTCAGAAAGTTTCTCGCAAATAGAATTGTTTTTAGTTTTCAATGCTATTTCGAGTAGGCATTCCTCTCTTAATGGTTCTGTCTTTGGACAAAGGTTTGTATCCTCCATTCCTATTGCGACTGCATAATTGCATTTGTCTTTATCTGAAGTCTTAGTACATAAATCCACGTTATTCAATCCCAAAGCTACCGTGAAGTAACAGTCTGGGGGATGGTCTGATTTAGGGCATAGTTCCGAGTCCAAGTTTTTTTCAGCCAGCAATCTAAAGCACACTTTAGCGTAAGACGAGGCTTTTTCGCAAAGAATAGGATTAGAAGTATCTTTGGCAACTTTCGTAAAGCATGTTGCAGGATTTTTTGATTTAAGGCAAAGGCTTGAGTTAAGGCTTTGTTCTGCGATGGTTTGAAAGCACCCTCCTTGATCTACTAACGGCATTTTTTCGCACAAAAGATAATTTCCAGTAGCAACGGCAATCTGCCTGAAGCATTCGCCTTCCTTGCTGGTCTTAGAACACAGTTTCGGTTCCTTACTTTTCAAAGCAACCTCAAAGATGCAATTTTGAGGGTCGGCGGATTCATCGCACAATGACACATTCAATTTTGAGACTGCAAGATTGAAGTAGCACACCCCCCTGTCTTTTCCAGCTTGTTCACACCGGTTTTCATCCTGTGCAAATACTGCGATATTTTTCATGCACAAATCAGGGTCGTATGATCCACTACAAAGAGAGCTGTTTTCCGTCATCAAGGCGATTTCATGCATGCATTCATCAAAATAGTGTCCACTAATCTCACAGAGCCTGTAATCCCCCGTTTGTGTGGCAATCTTGTAGTAGCAATCGTCTAAGAGGTAATCCCCTGCAACACAATATTCTGTATTGCTGTATGCTATGGCATTCTGGTAGTAACACCAACCCTTACTGCCGACGTTGGATTCACATGTTACGGGTGGAAAATCCTTTGTCGCAAGGTTGAAGTAACAGTCTTCTCGCTTAATAGCCTCTGGAGTCTTTTCGCACAAGACTTCCTCGTCCGTATTGTAAGCTATCGTGTTATAACACTCTCGCTGCCTCCAATCCGTCCGACCACACAAATCAGCGTTATTAGTGTTCACCGCAATGGCGAAAAAACACTCAACATCATTGACACCTGACCGCTCACACAATCGGGGGTCGTTTCTCGCAACTCCAATCAATCCGAAACAAGTTTCAGAGTAAGATCCAGTCTTAGCGCAAAAAGAATCCTCCAAAGTCTTCCTCGCCAAACCGAAATAACACTCTTGATACTCGTATTGAGAATAGATAAGCTCACATAATAGTGGGTTGGAGGTGTCTCTCGCAACCCGGGAAAGGCAGACTTGTCTTTCAGAGGATTCCCTTAAGCAACGGTATGCATGGAAGATTGTTGTAAACCCTATGTTTTGCGAAAAAATAATGGTGATAAGACTTAACAAAACAATTAATGTATAAATAATCCTCCTAGAATTGAACTTAATCTTTCCAGCCAATTTTTCTCTCCCTTTTTAAAATCGCAAGGAGTGTTTCAACAGAAAACGCCGCACGAGTCAACCCCATACTCCTCATGTCCGTGTCAGTACCAACCAAATACAAGCCGTCGACCGGACTTTTAGTGCTTGGAAACTTCACTCCTGCAGTAACCGCAGCCTTCTCGGGATTTGCGAACTGGAAGTGTTCCAACTCGACAAAACGATCAATCTCCGGAATAGCGGTATATACTGTGTTTAGGAGTGCCTTCTTTTCTTTGGATTGCGGGCCATCAACAAAGGATGTGAATCCCACGACCTGCCCTCCGTAAGGTGCAAAAGACGGATTATAGTTCGAAGTTGGCATACCCCAGTATGGTTTACCCTCCTCAAACCAGATTTCAGAGCCCAAGTAATTAAGGTTTTTGTGGGGTTTGGAAAGACCCAGCCATAAGGTTATCGAGGTTGTAAGCTGAATCTTCTCAAGGTTTTTCCGGTAGTCACTGGGAAGCACACTACCACAAAACTTGGGGAGCTTTTTAACCATTCCGGAATAAACTACCAAGTCTGCTTTATACGAATCTTTTTCTGTGACCACACCTGAAATCTCATCCCCTGAAAAAGTAAATTCCGAAACACTTTCTGAAGTATTCAATGAAACACGATCCTTTGGAATAGAGTAAAGAAGCGCATCAGTAATAGCCTGTAAACCCCCCCTGGGATAAGCCTGATGATGTGCTCCGTCATAGCTTAAAAGCCTTTTAAGCTTGAAGACGTTTTTCACCCTCATCCTAAGCTTGATGTCCCCACTCTCCTCAAGGTACCTGGCCCCCTTAAGCATCCTCCACGCCGGGGCCTCATCCATAGGCTTACCGCTCATGAAATAGCATAAGGCGTCTATGAAACGCCAAGTCTTCTCCGTGAAATTCCTGTTGCCGATGAAATCTCTTACAGTCTTGTCTAAACCAATATTGCTTACCGGCGAAGTAGCGATGGCTGACGCGATGAGTTGGGCGAGACCAAGCCTGTCTCTTTTAGGTAGTATACTGAATGTCATCCATTCCTGAATCGTCCATGGGAAAGGTGAAAGCCTTTGCTTGTCTCGAACATAATAAGTGCCGTAAGGCGGGAATGTGGGCA
Source organism: Methanobacteriota archaeon (assembly GCA_043823295.1). Taxonomy (GTDB): domain Archaea; phylum Altiarchaeota; class Altiarchaeia; order IMC4; family SCGC-AAA252-I15; genus SCGC-AAA252-I15. The sequence continues at coordinate 18,969 of JBDRAY010000143.1, forward strand.
CTAAATCAAAGTAATCTTTCATAAGGTGGGCGAGAGGTCCGTCGTTTATATACGTTATTGCGTGCGGTCCTGTATCGACTTGAAAACCGTCTACTCTGTATGAGCAGGCATTCCCCCCTAAGTGGCCATCCCTCTCTAAAAGCAATACTTTTTTCCCCTCCTTCGTCAACGTTAATGCTGAGAGAAGGCCGGATATTCCACCACCCACAACTATTGCATCAGCGTCCTTCAACTTTCACCACCACACTTCCTTCAGCTTGATCTTGTATGCCACGTAGTTTGCAAGAACATGCAAGGGTATGGTCAAAACCACAATGATCAAGAAACGGGTTAAATCGAACGGAACCGCAGGCAAAGAAAAAACGAAGGCCCCTACAATATAATCGAGCTGGTCTAAACCCGGAACCGACGCCCCACGATCAAAACCCGTCTGCCTCTTTACGAAACTCGCAGCCATATCCCCAAACAATGCTCCGAAGGAAAGTAGTAATGCCAACTTAACGGTCATCTGCGGCAGGCTTTCCCCCAAGTAAGGTTGTATTGAAAGCTGTAGTATTCCGATTAACGTCCCTGCAATGACTCCTCCGAAAAGCCCCCTCCAAGTCTTCCCGTCTCCCAGAATCCGTTTCCCCAAAATATTGTGTCTTAAGTCTATGGGAGTTGAATATTTCTTGAGAAACGGTATTCCCGAAACGTCGATTGCCGCAGAGTTTGCAACGTAAGCAGGCAGTATGAACCAAACAGCGTCAAAAAATAAATCCCACATAATAAATATTACTCTGAAGGTTTAAAGTATGCTACCGCAATGATTCAACTTAAAAAACGGTTTCCAGTCTAAGAGTTTTAATAAGGGGTGGGGGTGAGTTATCTCACCCAGACTCTTATTGTTGCTGTTTCTTCTCCTTTCGGGCATCCTTCTTTTGCGATTGCGAATAATCCGTCGCCTGCGTTTTTATTTTCATGTACGTGTGAAATGGTTTTGTTTGGATATCTATCTGTAATTAAATCAATTCCGGCCATTACGTACTCATCTAAGTCAGTTGAATGAAATTGTTTCGGATATATGGTATTCTGGGAACTTGTCATATTAGCCGAAAAAAGTATCGACAAAATGATGATTACAGTTTTCCAATTTCGCATCTTCAATTTAATCACCTCTAAAAGTAACATATTTCATAACATCCTACTGCAGAGTTGGGATTTTCTGGGATACCATAAATATCCGGCTCAAAATATCTTTTAATTACAATACCAAGTTCATCTAATGCATTATTCATTTTTTCTCTTGCAAATGAGTAATTACATATTTTTCCGAAGTATACTCTGTCCACGTTCTGGTCGGTTGTTCTATTAGGGTAAAAATTTTCGGAAATTACGATATGATATGTGTAGTTTCCTTCCTTTTTCCGTATGTCAATTGATCGCTTTAATGTAATGTTCTCTCCACCCCCCAATGGTGTGGAACCTGAGAGGTTTACAAAATAACCTAATGAAGAAGCCCTTTTCGAGAGAACATCAAAATTAATGAAATATTTTAGCTTATACGGCAATAACTTTGAACTAATAAACACACAACCATTACACCAGCATTCCTTCATTTCCCAGAATGACTGTGTAGTAACATCGGGCTTGATAGTTGTGGATTGAATTGTTGAAGTCGTATTGGGGCCGTTCTTAATACATCCGCTCACAATCACCACCCCAACTACGAGAATCAAAAATAGTGCTACCTTTTTCGAATTCCACAATCCAACCATCCATTAATCGAATAAGAAGATGCCTATAAAAATTATATCTCAATAAAATACGGGTTTACCGCTTCAATCTAGCCTTGATTATATCTCCCCTCTATTTCCACATTACTACTCAACTTTTTGGGTGGAAACCGTTTTTTGTGCAAAAAACGGTTTTCACTTTTCTTTTATATTTTAAATCCTAATTACAAATTCACTTTTTTTTAGAAGCAGTTTCCCCTACATGGGGGTGATGTTTGATGGCAGAATTTATTTGGCGTGAAGGAGACGAGATATTATCTCACAAGACAGGGTCTCATAGTGAAGACTTAGAGTTCATAAAAAAATTGTCTTCAGAGGGCAAACCCTTCACCTACAAGAAGTTCGGAAAGGCGATACGCTATCCCAACTAGCCTTTATATACCCTAAATTCCTATATACTGAGACTAAAAAATGTATCATGGAAAAATAACTCGGGCAAGTAAGAAGCGGAAGGCACATTCAGGTGGTGTTTTCACTGAAACACAAATAGGCGATAAAAAAATAAAGAAAGTTAATTCTAAGGGCGGAACCTTTAAGGAAAAGCTTGTAACAAGCAAATCCATTAATGTCGTATTGGAAGGCAAACCGGTAGTGTGCGAAATCATTGGGTTAGAGGAAAACCCTGCTAACAGGGATTACACCCGCCGAAAAATAATAACTAAGGGTGCAATTTTATCGGCAAAAACTCCTGATGGAAAAGACATTAAAGTAAAGGTGACGTCGAGGCCGGGACAAGACGGTGTCTTAAACGCGAAGCTTGCGTAAACACATAGTGCTGAATTAACATCTCATTGACACCTACTGGTAAAAAATGAATGAAACAGCTGAAATCAAACTAGAGGATAAGTTGGGGGAAGAAAATTATAAGAAAATATCAGGTATTTCCAATCCCCACTTAAATGAATTCCTAAGCAAATACCTCGAACACTTAAAACCTGAAAGCATCTTCGTCTGTACAGACGATGACAAAGACATCGAATACATACGCTTAAAATCAATTGAAAACGGGGAGGAAAAACAATTAAAGATTCCCGGACAGACCATCCATTACGACGGATACTTCGACCAAGCCCGCGACAAGCAAAACACAAAACTCCTACTCCCCAAAGGAGTTGAATTGGGTGAAAACATCAATTCACTCGACCGTGAGGAAGGACTTAATGAAGTACATGAAATACTGGAAGGGATTTGCAGCGGAAAAGAGTTGTACGTCATGTTCCTGTGCCTGGGTCCAGTCGACTCGGAATTCAGCATTTCATGCGTCCAGGTTACTGATTCAGCTTACGTAGCGCATAATGAAACACTCCTTTTCAGGTCCGGATTCGAGCAGTTTAAGCGGTTAGGGGGGTCGGATGATTTCTTCAAGTTCATTCACAGTGCCGGCGAGCTTGACGGCGCTGTTTGTGCAAGCATTGATAAGCGTAGAGTTTACATAGACCTTGCTTCCAACACAGTTTACTCTACCAACACTCAGTATGGTGGAAAC
>JBDRAY010000144.1:0-29352 GCA_043823295.1 Methanobacteriota archaeon
TCCTGGTGGGTGTAAACGTTTTCACGTTTATGGGAGTTGAGTTTTCTGTAGTGAAATATTTGATTCTGGCGGGTTCGGTGTTCGGGCTTCCCGCGATAGTATTGTTGGGTTTGGGCCTTAACGCGTCGGCAATCATAATGCAAACTTCCACTATTCCGGGAGTGTCACCGCTTCTCCCAGCCTCAAGAGGGGGGAATGTGGGAGTAGCCTTCCCGGGATACGACATATTCATCCCCTGGTGGTACGCGCTCATAGCCCTGGTAATCACGCTCGTCTCGCACGAACTTGCGCATGGGATTCTGGCGAGAGCGCAAAAACTCAGGATAAAGTCTACGGGAGTGATTTCACTTGGGATTCTTCCGATCGGAGCTTTCGTCGAACCCGATGAGGAGGAGGTGAAGAGCAGGCCCAGCATTGATAAGATGCGTTTGTATTCGGTGGGCTCTTTCGCAAATATTTGGGTTTGTGTTTTCGCAGGATTAACATACGTTTTACTTGTCGCCTTGATCGCAGTGTCAATGCAGGTTGAAGGACTTGAGATCGTCGAGACTATAGAAGGGTATCCCGCCCACGGAGTATTGACTTCGGGAACAATCCTTTATGAGGTAAATGGTAAGCCAGTGAACATGGATTACTTCTTCCCGGGAGTCACTCCCGGAGATAAAGTGAATCTCACAACAGACCGGGGACTGATAATTCTTGACACAGTTGAAAGCCCTGAAAACAATAGTAAAGCATACATTGGAATCTACTCCCAACAGAAGGTGGGGGTAAGAGGGGACTTTAATCAAATATTTCCTTGGATTCCAGCCAACCGCAAGTCAATAATAATGTACATAAAAAGCGTTTTATTCCTACTCACCCTAATGAAGTGGATAGTGTTTTTCAACTTCAACATCGCCCTCGTAAACTTGATCCCGATGACACCCTTCGACGGAGGGCACATGTTCAGAGAGCTTTTAAGCGCCTTCAATATAAGCGAGGATGCTTCGAAAAATATTGCAACGGGAGTTTTGGCATTCACGGTACTATTATTTCTGATAAACATAAGCCCACTCGGCTTTAAGATTGTTGGATCAGTAATCTAAAGTTTCCGGCCCATGTAAGGACCATCCCGCTCATAACCAAGTTCACGGTAGTAGGGTCGAACGCCAACACCAGACGTCACAAGCAATTTTTCAGAGCCGAATTCATCTTCCGCTATTTTTTCAGCTTCGGCTAGAAGCTCCCTCCCAAACCCCCTATGCTGCCACTCACCCTCAGGTTTCTCACCGAGTTCGACCATGGGGCCGTAGACGTGAAGCTCTCGGACAAGTCCGGTCTTAACGTCGATTTCCGCTCGATTCGGTTTTGCAGGTTTCCTAAGGCGTAGGAATCCAACGAGTATGTCTTGTTTCACATCCTCGAAAGACAAAAAGACTTCAAGGCCGGAAGAGGCGTCATAATCCCTGCGGACAAGCTCGATGTCGTCGACGTTCGGCTCTACTCCCCTACTTAGAAACCTTCCGACTTCACGACAGCGAATGCACTTGCAGGAAACGCCTTCCTCCTCCAGACGATCATAGACCAGCTGGCCCAAGTTGGACGACTTTATCCCAGCCTCCACAAGGTCCGAAGGAATATCCCTCATAATCCTCATCGTCCGAACCCAAGGCGGCATCAAACCCTTAACTTTGACTATAAGATCAACAGCCTGCTCAGTAGTCAAGGGCTCGAACTCGCCCACCCTCCAACTCTCATAGTAGCCAGTACCCTTAAGTACGATGCAAGGATATATTTTCAGCATGTCAGGGCGAAACCGCTCGTCATCGAAGATTTTTTTGAAAGCGTTAAGATCCACTTCATCGTCGTGCCCGAGAATTCCGGGCATCATGTGATATCCAATCTTCAAGCCCGAATCACGAAGCTCCCGCGTAGCATCGATGACGTCGGAGACAGTGTGACCGCGGTCGACCATCCTATAGATCTCGTCATCAGGATTCTGAACCCCCATCTCAACCCTCGTCACCCCGAAACCGAGCATAAAGTCAATCTGCTCTTGGCGCGCCCAGTCGGGACGAGGCTCGAAAGTTACTCCCACACACCTGACGGTTGCGGACTCGTTCTCCTCTTGCACGTCCTCGATGTAACGGAACTTTCTCTCGGACTCCTCGTATTCCTTAAGAAACTTTTCCTCTCCTAGAGACGCAATCTTTTTCTTGTTTAACTCGAACTCGTTCATGGCGCGAATGCATTCCTTTACGAACCACTCCTGATAGTCGAGCATCTGGGCGGTTAAGGTTCCGCCCATGACGATTAAATCCACTTTATCGATTGGGTGGCCGATGGCTGCAAGCTGGTAGAGTCGGAAGGTCGTCTGAAGGTAAGGGTTGAAGTCGTATTGTATTGCCCGGCGGGTGGCAGGTTCTTTGCCGGTGTAGCTTTGCGGGACGTTTATTTCGGGGCCGCCGGGACAATACTTGCACCGGCCGTGCGGGCACTCGGAAGGCTTGGTCATGGCAGCAACGATCGCGACGCCCGAGAGCGTGCGAGTCGGCTTCTTCTGAAGGATAGCGAGCAAGCGATCCTTTTCGCCCGGCTTCGCATACTTTAAGATCTCGCTGTTTCGGATGAAACGGTCGAGCCAGAGCTCCTGGCAAAGACTGCGCTTTTCAAGATCCAACTCCCCCCTAGACGAAATCTCGCCTGAAAGAATCCTTTCGATAAGACTCCTACACTGCTCTTTCATAATTCATTCAAGATTATTCTAAATAACAACAAAATAAAACCACGTTCCCCGTATTAATATACGGATGGTAATGATACATTGGAATCTAAGGGGGTTTGAACAGTTTTTCACCCGTAGAGTATCGCCCCCAAGGCGATAGCAGCCTGAATGATCATAAGCAGGAAAAACATTATCGTAAGCGTCCTATCTTTCTTCAACACTGCGTAGACGAACCAAAAGACTGAAAGGATGGAGAAAAGTGTCCATGAAATCGCGGACACGCCCGCAGCATTCTTGTGAACCCAAATCTTCAAGAGCTGGGGTACGTTGGTAAGCGGCGTAATAAAAGCCAACAAAAAAATAAGTCGCTCGAAAAGGCGCGTGAAACGCGTTCCACCCGAATTCATACGAGTAATTAGTGAGTTGGATTAGATATATTCAACCAGCCCCCATTCTTTACTGATGAAGGTCGTCGAAAAAAAATCTGATAAACCCAAAGTCTTGTTCGCAGCTGAACACTGGCCGACCGGACTTGTAGACGTCGCCTCCTGGCTCTATAACAAAAAGATTGCGAACACGGAAGTCATTAGATTCCAGCCTAACGCACTCTTCGCCTACCCCATCGAATGGAAGGATCAATTACCGCATTTTCAAGGATCTGGAATTCCCCTACCCCCAAAAATGAGGTACGTGTTCAATACTGAGGGAATTATCCTATCAGACGATGCGAAGATCGCCAGAGAAGACGAGAAGAAATGGAGGATAACCGACGAAGTCGTAGACAGGGAGATCCTGATCAAAGAGCAGGAAGACCGCCTAGTCTTCTACGAGCCGGCGAACAAAAAGCTTGATGAAGTCTACGAGTTCCTACACGACCATGCAGGCGAAGACGAATCTTTAAGAAGGCGTTTCTTCGATGAAGAGGGCGCACTGAAAAAAAACGCTGAAGAGGCTGTTGTCCTCCTCGGCGGCGACTTCATCATGAAAATGCTCGAGGAAGAGCCGGATGTCATCGGATTTCGGGCGGAGGATATGAATCGGGTTGGAAATCTTGGAAGGCGAATCAAGGCTGTGAAACTATTTAGCGATGCTTGGGTGGTCATTGGGGGTCCCGCCGTCACCCAGGAAGGGCCTGGCCTGCTTGAGGCGAGTGGAGCCGACTTCGCGTTCGCGGGGGAAGCGGAGGAGGGATTGGATGCGTTTATCCGGAATATGCGGTTTCGAAAACGCGACGAAGGATTAAAACACGCAGACCTCGCCTGGATGGTGCAGGTGCCGGGCTTCGTCTACAGGTTCGGAGGGAACGTATACCACAACACTCTGCCTGAAGACGGGTATGGGAGAAATGTATTAGACGGTGATTTAACGCATTTCGGATTAGATAGGGAAAAACTACTACAACTTAAAAGGCCGTACTTGCCGGAAGACAAGATGAACGAGAATCCGCTTCAATGGAAGCTTCTCACAGACTACGACTCAGACAAGTATCCGACCGTATTCGGACTGTTCTACCACGGGGCGCGGGGTTGCAGGGGCATCTGCTACTTCTGCGAGCGGTTGCACGGGCGAGAGTACCGGGCTAAGAGCCCTGAATTGATGATGGACGAGCTTACAAGGCTGGACGAGGCAGTCGAGGAGGGGAGGATCACGACGATTCCGCCGCTTGAGGGGGAGGAACGCAGTATTCCGCTAAATATCTGCGAGGACGACTTCTTCCAAGACAGGGAGAGGGCGCTTGCGTTTCTTAATTTGTGGGAGAAGTCGCATTTAAGCAGTAAATACCGCCTCTCTGTGGACACGAACCCTCACTCGCTTATGAAATCGAAAGGTGAGGTTGATGAAAGGCCCTTCAAGTTTTTTGAGCGGCTCGGGATGAGGGTGCAGTTGGGCGTTGAAACATTCCACCCCGACGTTTTAAAGCGGTTTCGAAAACCCCACTCCACAGATGATGCGCAGAAGGTGTTGGATCGGCTTGAGGCCGGTAAAATAGGGTATGCCACCTTCCAGATTATCGCAGACGACAATTCGAACCCTTCCGAGATTGTCGACTCCATCCGGCTTCTCGCACTACAGCACATCCCGCGCAAGCACATGATCGTGACCTGGAATCCCATGGTCATCCCAGGCTATGAGACGGAAGCCAGAAGAAGCTTCGACGCTATAAAGCTTGAGCCCGGCGAGAAGCCGGACTTCAGGTTCTACCGCGCATCCCATCCAGAGCGGCTTGACCCGCTTTCAGAACGGTTCATCAACACCATCCACAGAAACGACGTCGACATACAGCTTCGGCCGACAACCCAGAGCCAACGGAAAAAGGGATACCTCCACCTACTCGACAAGATGAGGCAGGACGTTGAAGCCGAGACGGGGGAAGACGGGCGAGACTACAATTATCTTTTAAAAGAAATACAGTTCGCTCAAGAACAAATCCAGGCACTATCGGTTTGACGTAAACGTTTACCTGTAGGATTCAAGGGTCTTGAAGTCTTCGTTTTCGAGTGCTTCCTGAAGGTTTATGGGGTAAATCTGGTCGTAGACTTTAAGGGCTTGCAAGGGGTCGATTCCGAGCTTTTCACCGAACACTGCAACCATTTTCTTGGCGCCAGAGTTGTCTCTTCGCCGTGCGTCTCGGAAGCAGTGGACGTCGCGACTGCGAACTCGCCCACCGTGAATTTTATACTTCTTAAATTCTTGGTAGCCGAAGACGTGACCGACGTCGAAGATATTTAAGGGGTTGACGTTCGGGTTGCGGTCTTGGAATATGCCACCCACGTAGTAGGAGGTGCCCTCGCCATCATCGAAAATCCTGAAATCCGAGGCGCATGCGTGAAGTCTCTCGTGGACTAGCCGGTTGAAGACAGAGTACCGTGCCGCAGAACCATTAAGAACCCTCGCCGCAGACTCATCGAAAGGTACCAGCTCCCCACCCCCACGGTCTTTGACCTCAAGGTTGCGCTTGAAAAGCCGGCTCATACGGTACCTGCTCCGCAAGTCAAAGCCGTAGTAACTGAATACGCGATCCCAGTTTTCAATGCCTTCGGAGACTGGTGGGAATTCCCGCGTTCTCTCGGCGAGGTTGGCGGCATACAAGAGGATTCTGTGCTCTTCGATTGCAGAATGGGGAACGCCAGCCTGGCTGAGCGCTTCACCATGGCCAGCAAGCACCAACTCCCCCTCCCTGATTCTGGGAACTGAAAGAGGCTTGAAAACTGCGATACAGTGCATGAACATGTCGTCGGCTACGCCGTAAGTTCTCGCACTATCCATGAAGTCCTCACCTTCCGCCGAATGAAAGGCACCTCGAAGCTCCCGCTCCTTTTCAATACGCCTCAAAGCCCCCGGCAAGCGCAAGCCCCCCCGAAAGGGGTGTATTTGAATGGGGTCTGAATCCCATTCGAATGCGAGCTCACTCTTACCCTTCTCCCCGACACCCAGGAGTATGAACGCAACACCTTTGCTGTGGGTGTGGACGCTACGCTTGTGCTGGCTTTCATCCCCGCCCAAAGTCGGAACTCGCATGGGAACGTTGTAATTCCCACCCTCCAGGGGAGTGATAATGCCAGCCTCAACAGCCCTTTGAAAGTAATCATCATCCACCACAACCCCTAACTCACACGGACTCTGCACAGTACCCGCAATACCTTGCCGCCTGAAACTGTTAAGGGGGGGAATATTTTTATGCAAAGTAAGACACCCCTAAAGATTCCACGTCCGTGAAGGAAAAGCAGATAGTCATCGTTTATTTAATGCAATGATTGTTAAGACACTATCGTGGTCAATCACCCTTTAAACCGTATTTTTCGATATAGGATCTTACCGTCGGCCTGCTGACGCCGAGAACGCGCGAGAGCTCGGAGATATTGCCAGATGCCTGATTAACTGCACTTCTAAGCATCCTTTCAACGCACCAACCCGTGACCGTGTCCATTAGCGTTCTATTATCCTCCAAACCTTCAAAATTGACTTTCTTAGAGTCGATTCCAGTGTATTGTGTGCTCGCTTCACCAAGACTTAAGCCCCTGCCCACCATCTTTCTGCGATAAGTGGTCATCGGAATACCCGCAATTTTCGCTCCGAGCGTCGGCGTATTCGCGGAGACGAACGAGGAAAGCTCGATAACGGCGTTCTCCCCGATTTGCCCGGCCTGCTCAATCCTGTTTTCCGTTGCAGGTTCGGAAAGATTAATTTTGTCGACAAGGCCAACCACCCTATTCTTTAATCCCCTCAAATAGTTTGGATCATACTTCACGGTGCACTGCCTTTTTTTAATGCGATTGTTGGTTGTGTGAAGCGTCTGGTCTGGGGGTGAGATTCCCAAACGGTCTGCAAGAATCTTAAGTTCCTTAAGTTGGGCTGAATCTAATCCCATTTGACCCTTCATCAAGTTGAAGCTGTGCGTCCTCTCCCACATGACTTCTGTCACGACTGCGCGGGCGACGTTTTGCAGGCGCAACACTAGATTGTTTTGCTGGGAAAATCCCGGTAGCTCCCCAATTTTCCCGATCATGCTTCCGGGTATGTCCGAGAAGACTCCTGCCGCGTTTATGGTGTTTAAGTTAACTCTCTGGTCTTCGCCTATAAAACCACACCGCATCCCAACGTTTCCACAGTTTCGTGGTCGTGCGAAACCCAAAACTTGTGTTGCATGGTGGATGAATGAGCCCGGACGGTGGCGAGTGTAATCCCTGTATGCGTAGGCGAATGCCGCCTGCGCGCCCAACTGGTCGGCTAAGGGCAACAGCTGGTCATCGGGAATCTTTCTGGCTGGATCACATAGCGAGTACGCGTGTTTAACGACCACATCTCGCACACTCTCACAGTGGGTGGGCGCCTCCTCGCGCCTTCGATGTGGCTTAAGTTTACGAGTGTTAAGATTCGGAAGGCTTACCGGACCATCCCGGGCGGAAAAAACATTAACCGTGATTTCGCTCAACATGTCCTCCCCAGAATCCACTAAAACCTTAGGCCAGGCAGACAAAACCTTAGGACTCCTGACTTTATGAACCATGATATATTATGGACGGGAAAAAAGAAAAAACGTCCATTTTATTTCCCTGGTTTCTGAATAATCTATGTGGCAAAGCAAGCCGTCAAGCGTGGACTAAGGTTGGGTTATGACGTTACGACAGCTCTTGAGAAACCTGATCCATTTGAGGAATTAAGTGTTTGGAAGGTTTCGGGAGGTAGTCTCCAAGAAGTCAAATCCCCTTCACTGGAAGATGTCAGAGAATCAGTAATAAGGGAATTAAGTGTCGTACAGTTTTTAGGAGACCATGAAGCCTGCCTGCTTGCAGATAAAGGATGGTCATATCGCGACTTGAAGGGTGTGAATAGCCCTGATTATGTTAAAAGACTTACTGTTCCAGAACCAGACGATACCTGCGTTAAAACAAAAGGCTATCAGAAGCCTATGTTGAAGAGAAACACAGCCAGGGCTTTTTCCACCGCCTTCTTCCGTTTTCAGGATCTGTCATTCTACGATAAACTCCGCTTAGAGCATTTAATCCCTCAAAGGATCACGCAAAGAGTTGCAGAGAACGTTTATGAAAAATTACTTGAAGGCTTGGGTGTGGGAGTCATGCAGGAGGGAGTGGTACCATGGATTAAACGCCTAGGTGTTGGCATAGCATCCGCCTTCGGCCGCCAAAGACCCACGCCAACGGCAAAATCAGTTGCCAGCTTACACAAGACACTGGCAGGAACCTATGGTATGATCAAAACACCTGACGTGGATGCAGGAATGCACCTGCACGAGGAACCACACTGGTATCACACACTAGAAATCCTAAGAGACATGATACTCCTAAACGACCAAAAAACACAACGACTAATCAACCACCAGATAGGACACGCCGCAGACACAGCCCGCGCAACAAAAAAACCATTAAGAGGATCGTTAGTAACAGGCCAGAAAATGTATTATATGATAATGGACGAAGCCAACCAACGCACACAATAAAAAAAAGAACATACTTAATCCAAAAAAGATATACAGAACAAGATCCCTTCTTTCTTTTTCGTCAACGTTTTTCTTTCGGGAAAGAAAAAGGTTGAGGGTTGGTTGACAGCGTCTCGCAGAACCCCTTTTCTTTTTAGGAAAAAGAAAAGGTGTTTCATCCCCAAAAGAAAAATTATTCTTTTTTTAGTAGCAAATAAATCAAAAGTATTACAAATATAGTCTCTCCAGATTCCGCTAATTTTTCACTAATCCAATTAAAAATATCTGCGGCTTTAAATCCAAGAAATCCAGCAATTGCAATTAAATCACGCCAATCAAGTTTCTTCTTCGCCATTTCAGTTCAGAGCTATCGAGCGAAGCGAAGATAGCTCGTTTTTCTCTTTTCCGTCAACGCTTTTCTCTTTTTTGTGAAAAAAGAGAAAAGGGTTGGTTGACAGCGTCCCAGGGTTCCCGCTCGTTTAAGCAGTACCGCCTGGATCGCTGGAGAACTTAACTTCTGTGTTCGGGATGGGTACAGGTGTTGCCCCTCCGCTGTGACCGTCAACCAATTATATTATGACGTAAGTTGCGCTTATAAATGGAATATTTATTCGCTTGTTCGGTATTGTTTTTAAAGGGTTGGAAATGGCTTTAAAGAGGAAATCGAGGAAGGGTGTTAAGGAGGCTCCCGGCTACTATGATTTCGTGCAGCAGAGGTTTGAGGAGTCTGTAGCGCTTCTTGAAGAGAAGGGTTTCGTCATGCCGGATGGCTTAAAGGATGTTTTGGGTCAGCCTGACCGGGTTGTGTATGTTAATTTCCACGCGAAATTAGCGGAGGGGTTAAAATCCTTCAAGGGCTTTGTTTGTTTGGACGACATGGTTATAAAGCCGTGTAAGGGTGGGACGCGTGTTACCCCTCACGTGGATGTGGAAACTGGTAAGGCCCTTGCCAGGGAGATGAGTTGGAAAAATCGTTTGAATGGACTTAAGTATGGTGGCGGTAAATCTGGTATCGTGGTTGACTTAAACCAATATAGAGGTGATGATGCGGAAGTCATCGTAAAGGCTTGGGCCCGGTCCATCCGAGACATGGTTGGTGGTCAGTACATCCCTGCTGGAGACATTGGGTTTGGAGAGCGGGAAGCTGATTGGTTTGATGACGCTTATGGATGGGGTATTGGTGCTTCGTTTAGTAATAGCGGAGCGGTAATCACGGGTAAAAGCCCTCTAAGGAGGGGTATTGAAGGTAGGAGGGGGGCAACTGGCCGTGGGCTTGCCTTTGCTGTTGATGCTGCTGCAGAGCACTTGGGTTGGAATCTTGAAGAGAAAATTGCTGTAGTGCAGGGGCTGGGTAAGGTTGGTTTGGAGTTTGCGAAACAATTGGTTAGGAGGGGTGTGAAGGTTATAGGCTTGGGAGCTATCGGAGGCTGTGTTTACAATGAAAACGGTTTGAGGCCTGATGATGTCGCGGAATACGAGCACAGCCATGGAGGGTCCTTTGAGGGATATTCGCATGGTAAACTTATTACACAGGCGGAGTTGCTCGAGCTTGAATGTGATATTCTCGGACCCTGTGCAATTGAAAATGTTATTACCGTGGAAAACGCCCATAAAATTAAGGCTGAGTTGATCGTTGAGGGCGCTAACGGTCCCACAACACCGGAGGCGAACGGGATTCTAGGTGAGAGAGGAATACAGCAGTTGACAGGGATTTACGCAAACTCTGGTGGGGTGCGAGTATCTGAGATGGAGGATAACCAGGCGAGGATGGGTAGGAAGTACACTCTAGAGGAGGTTGACAGGGAACTCGAAGCTGGAATGCGAAAAACATTCAGAGAGATTGTCGCGGCCTCAAATGACTGGCAAGTGGATTGGACTACCGCAGCCTACATGCTCGCGATAAAAAGACAGGCTGAATACCACATGGCCGGCGGCTTCAGGCCTTAACTCTTGAGTTAAATGCCGGCTTGTTGGTTTGGAAGGGGAATTTTTATCCTGCTTCAAGGCCGGAAGATTTCGTGTAGCTTTCTTATTGATTCATCAAGTTTTTGAATATCTTGTTGGGGGGCGTCGTGCCTTACGTTTGCGGGAGACGTTATCTCCGGTGTTGCCGTGACCGTCCAGTCTGCGATCAACGCCCCCGAGACTACCTCATTTGCCGGAATCAGTTTTATCGGGCATGTTTCGTCGAGCCGTATTTTATGGATTTTGTAGGTGTATTCGTGAGAGCAGCAGTCTTCGTCGGCCCTTCCTGCAACCGCATCAATTTCCGCGAGTATCCCGTACCCCCCAGTAGTGTAAATGAGTGTTTTCTGGTATAAGTCGTCTCCAGCTCCGCCGAACGCCAAAGCCGACGTTGATATGGCCGCGTATGGTATAATACCTTGCTCGGGAGAAAACCCTGTAATCAGTTTTTTTAAATTCCCTCCAGAGTATTCGCCCTGTAGCGAGAAGATTGGGTAGGGTAGGGTTATTGTTTTTACTCCTAGGTTTGATACTAATCGTCCATCTCCCGCAAGAGGATTCGACATCCTGCCAGAGAGATCAACACTAAAACCTATAAGCCCGAATTCCTGCTCCGATAAAGGGAGGTCTTTTTTCAGGCTTGCCTCGAATTTACGGCGCCCGTAAAACTCGCATCCATAATCCTCAAGTCGCTCCAGCTCATAAACAAGGTGATTGCCGGAGTTCCTGGGATGGGCTACGAGGAGTCGCTGGCTCCCATTTGTCAAGAATTCCACGGACGCGATACGGTCTATCACGCTGGATGCGTGTTTTTTCCGAATTTCTCTCGCCATCTCCTGTTTTTTATTAGATAAATACTGGTTGAAAGTAAATAAGAAACCATGAACGTGTCCGACTCGCACCCACGGAAGGAGAGCCTTACAATTCGCCACCGGCTGATTGACGGATTTAAAAGGGGTTTGGTTGCGGATGCGGGCCTTATCGCTCACGGGCGTGGTGAAGCATTCGACTATCTTTTGGGGGAGGAGACTGTCCCTGAGGCTGAGGCCGCTGAGAAAGCTGCGGTAGCATTGCTCATGCTCGCTGAAAATCCAGTCATCTCAGTGAACGGGAATGTGGCGAGCCTAGTCCCCGAGGAGTCTGTAGATCTTGCAAAGGCCTTGAATGCGAAGATTGAGGTGAATCTCTTCTACAGGACTGTTGAGCGTGAGAAAGCCATTTCACATGAACTGCACAAGGCGGGTGCGGACAGGGTTTTTGGATTGGAGAAGACTCACGATATCCCGGGACTTTCAAGCGAGCGTGCGAACGTTGATTCCGCGCTCTGGAATGCCGACGTGGTGTTGGTGGCCTTGGAGGACGGGGATAGGAGCGAGGCCTTGAAGAAGATTGGTAAGAAAGTGGTTGCAGTCGACTTGAACCCGCTTTCTCGGACTGCTCAGACGGCTGATGTATCGGTTGTGGATAATATTGTGAGGGCTTTTCCCAACATGATCGGGCAGGTTGGAATCCTTCGGAAGAAGAGTGAATCGTATCTGAAGGATATTTTAAAGGATTTTGAAAATTCTAAGAATCTTGATGAGATTGTTTCTCGGATTCGAGGTTCAGTTGGTAATTGAAAACCTTTTTTCTCCCATACTTTAATCCTGAATTGTAAATAATTTTTTATGCGTCCGGAATTCATCTACAAGATAAAGCTGCTTGAATACCACAAGGGGATTTGGGCTGACGAGTTGAAACCAGATTAGGATGGAACATGCCATCGAGCTTTCCAGAATCGCAAAGTCTTTTGCGAAGGGAGAGTTAGACAACCTGAAGGATCTCGTCGGATTTGAATCCTCGCGTTTTCGGGCTGTCTCAGACATTAACTTAAAAGTTCGTAAAGGGGCTATCCACGGGCTCTTAGGCCCTAACGGGTGTGGGAAGAGCACGATAATTAGAATTATTTCAACGCTTCTCACCCCCGACGAGGGTAATGTTTTTGTCTGTGGTGTGGACGCAGTAGCCGAGCCCATGAAGGTCAAGAGGATGATCAACAGGGTTTCCGTTGACGCGCCATTCCACCGGAAGCTTTCAGCCTACGAGAATTTAATCTACACTGCCAGACTCTACGGACTAAGCAAGGGTGATGCTCAGGCGAGGATGGAGTACATCTTGGATAAGGTCGGATTCGACCAGGACGTGCTGTCAACGTCTGTGGAAAAGTTTTCACGGGGCATGCAGCAGAAGATTGCCATAACCCGGGCTTTCATGACGAATCCGCGAGTTCTTTTGCTGGATGAGCCCACTACTGGGCTTGACCCGCAGTCCAAGATTAAGGTGCAGGAGTTCATAAGACACTTCATGGAGGAGTCGGATTGCACGATTCTTATCACAAGCCATGACACGGCAGAGATGGACAGGCTTTGCGATAGGATCGCGCTTATGAAAAGCGGGCGGATTATCGTGGAAGGTACTGCCGGAGAGCTTAAAGCTGGTTGCGGGAAAGACCATTCTTGCGTGTTTGAATTAGAGGATGTGGGGAAGGCTTCAACGGTTTTAAGTGAATGTGAGGGAGTGGTTGAAGTGGAACGGGGGGATGGGTCGGTTACAGTGCACTACAGGGATGAGGAGTACGTTTTGGAGAAATGCATGAACAAGCTTTTAAGCAGTAACGTCAGGATAAAGCACATCGATACTAGAAAGCCGGACCTTGAGGACGTTTTCATTGCCCTTACAGGCAAAAGCCTTCACGAGGATGAGAAATGAGCGAGTTAGGACGAATCTACGGGTTTTTCGAAAAGCAGGTGAACTTGTACAGGAAGTTTTGGGTTTGGGAGTTCACTTGGATATTCTACGCGATCGTGACTACTTTGTCGATAGGCTTGATTGGGGCGGGTATGAACGAGTTGACCGGCGGAGACGTTGACACTAAGGAGGTGACATTGTATCTTCTGGTGGGCTCGATTGTCTGGGGTTATCTCGCAATAGTGTTTTGGGAGATAAGCCACACCATCTCGCTTGAGCGTTGGGAGGGGACTTTGGAATACACGTTCATGGCGCCGATATCAAGGGTAAGCCATCTTTTAGGGACGTCGATTTTCGCGCTAACTTACGGGATATTTCGGACTTCCATAGTCTTTGTGATCGCAGTCCTCTTTTTTGAGATAAGTTTTGAGGGTATGAACATAGCGGGAGCAGCTCTGATTCTTGCAGTCTCGTCCATGGCGTTTGTAGGGCTTGGGATGATAGCTGCGATATTCCCGCTATTGTCCGCCGAGAAGGGAAGCCAGTTCAACCACATAATCGAGGCGTCCATCATGATGGTGTCGGGAATATTTTATCCTGTAAGCGTCCTTCCAGGGTGGATGCAAGTGTTAAGCAAGTTTTCACCCGCAACATACACGATAGAGGGTATGAGAATGGCCATACTTGAAGGATACACGATACCACAGCTTATACCATATATACAACCGTTAATCATCCTTGGAATCATCTGCATCCCGGGTGGAATACTAATCTTCTCCCAAGTCGAAAAACACGTTAAAAAAGTAGGGACACTCAAAAGAAGCGGGTGAAAGGTTTTTTTATCTTGGCTTCCCAGTATTTTTTATGGCACTTAAACAGGTGGAAGAACCCTCAAAGCTGGCACAAATCCACCCTGAACCATACGTTCAAAAAGCCTTTGCAGGACTTCCGCTTAGGGATGAATTGTTAAGGCCTTTGTTTGGAAGGAGTGCTGTCAGAGAAGATGGCAACGACATTGTCAACTTCCCCAGATGTGGGGCTTCCTCGGAAATCCTTTCATACTGCAACCACATAGGGCAGGTACGGCAGATGTTTATTTGCATTGAATTACCGCAGAGAGATGGTGAGTTACCCAATGAAGTGGAAGCGCGTCTTGCAGTCTTCAACGAGCTTGTGAATCGAAACGACCCCGACAACGTGACCACACACGGACGCATAGGAACCAACACCCACGAAGAATCCTTTATGGAGCTTAAGATACAGCGACTAGACGGACTCACCCGTGACGATAAGACGGCGCTTGTGGCTGCGGCAAACGACATATACGACATACTGAATCCGGGGACGTGACGAAAACAGGTGAAAAAAATAGGGAACCTGAAAAGAAGCGGGTGACTAGTTTTTTTTAAATCTCTATCCCTATGTTAACTTATGGCCCATAAACACAAGGGTGCTGATTTATCATCTCTCGCGCACATCCACCCTGAAGAGTTCGTTCAGAAAGCCTTCGCAGGCCTGCCGCTTAGGGAGGAGTTGTTGCAGCCACTGCATGGCAGGGAAGCTATCGAAGAGGAGGGTGTGGGAATCGTTAATCTTCCACGCTGTCAAGCCTCCACGGATATTATTTCAGACAGAGTCCATACTGGGAAGAAGGTCAGAAACATGTCCGTGACGATAGAATCCGAATTCGGTGAAGGTGAACTCCCAGAAGCAGTATCCCAGCGGCTTGAAGAGTTTAATGTGCAAGTTCGCCAAATTGAGCCCGAAGAAGTCCGCACGCATGGACGGGTGTGTACAAACATTCACGGACAACCGCATCTAGAGGTTAAGGTCAGGCGCAAAGACGGGTTGACTAGGCAAGACAAGGAAGCGTTAGTCTCGGCCGCAAACGACTTATACGACATGTTGAACCCAGAATAATTTTCTTATAGTAAAAACCTTGTTTCGAAATTATTTAAAAAAATTGTTTCTTAGAGATAATTTTATGATTCTTGTCTCGCACCCATGATTTCCCGGCAGCTCGACAACACCATTCCTGCTACCTGTTTTTGGTTTTGGTTTCCGTGGATTTCAACGAGTTTGGTGAAGCCTCTCATGTAGCCGAGTGTGTCAGAATTCTGCGTGTTCAACCGGCCGAACAATTGCATTGGATTCTCAATGCCGTCATACGGGTTAGGAATGTCTTCAACCACCATCCAATTTGCAATCTGCCCTCCAAGCTCGATGAGTACTTCCTTTAGTCCTGCTGGAAAAGGAGTTTCACTGAATTTGGAGGGAGGCTTTGCAGGAGAGACTATCGGAGTATTCGAAGGCCCCTGCCTGTCCAAACAGTCCAACGCCAGTTTTAACACTTTCGCACCCTCGCTTCGATAAGAATCCTGGCCCATGAAAACCAAGGCCATTGAAAAACCGATTACCGCACTCTTCTGCGGGTCTGTGAGAGGCGCAAGTTTAGCCTTAACGTCATCCCAGCCAGTGATGCCGTCACCCAAAGTCTCGGCCCTGGCCGGAATGGGTGAGGGAAGGTCTAGTTCACTAAAAGTGTTGGAAAGGATATACCCTGCGATTAGCGGGGATTCCTCGTTGAAATCCATCGAAATTGAACCCTTTGAACCTCCGGGAGGCATATACCGGTGCATGGTAAAAAAAAGAGAATCAGGATTATTATATACGTGGAATCCTCTTAAGTTACACATAATTTGAGGTGATGATTTTATGAAAGCTTTTGTTTTGATTAAGACGTCTGGCGACTCCGCAAAAAAAGTTCTTGAATCAGTGAAAAATATTAGTCAAGTGGTTGAGGCAAACGGAGTCTACGGTTCAGTAGACATTGTCGCCAAGCTCGAAGGAGAAAAGCTTGCAGACCTAGTATTGGATGAAATTAGAACACTGCCAGGAGTAGCCGACACCAACACACTTATCGTGGCACTCTAAATAGGATATATGGCCTTAAAGCAGGACCCGGGCGGAGAGCCCATTTCAGGCGAGGCATTCATAGACCGAGAATTCAATAGGGAAGCCCGCGCTAGGTTAAACGCGCTCGTAGCCCAAGAAGGGGAAGGCATGATCCCTTGGGAGAAGGTTGAATGCCAGAAGATGTGGGAAGTCAACTACATGGCGACGAGAGCACTTGGCCTTACAGAAGATGAGCGGAGTAAAATCGACGCCGTTATGGCGCGGGACGTTGACCTTCGAATACTGGGTGATAAAGGATTTACAGCGCAGCTTTCACAGGAAGATGTCCCCCGCTTTCAAGAGCTTCTCTCAGACGTTCAAACTGAATCTGCCAGGGCTTTCGAGCACGAGACCGCGGAAGTCCCAGGGCAGATACGGCACATGTTGGGAGCACAGATCGAGCGGTGTTCGAAGATAAGTGTTGGAGGCTTGGATGATCTGAAAATCGAAAACATCATCGAGACCAAGAATACGAACACGACGACGGGAAGACTAATCCTCGGGGAGGAACGCTGGATGCGCCTCATACATCTCAAACAGCACACTGAAGGGAGAATACAAGAGATTCCGGACATCGGGCCGATAGTGCATTAATCACTCGATTACTTTTTTACTGAAGTAGAGTTGGTCGTCTGCGTCAAGCCAGACTTTTTTCTCATAGGTTAAGTGGGGGTAGCCTGAGAGTGCGATTTTCGTGATTGTTCCCTGCCGGTCGAGTGCGAATTTAACCAATACCCCAGTTTCATCGTCGTCTGTGTGGGTTTCTTGGATGACTTCAACGGCAGGGACTTCAGTATCCTGTCGGTCAAGGATTGGTGCAAGCTCTCGTCGAATGAAACGTAGTTGGTTGAAGAGGTTGGCTTCGACGTCGTCTTCCACGGCCTCGCTTCCGCCGTACCAGACGATAGGGGAGCCGGTTTCTCCTTGATACCTAGTCCCAAGGAAACTAATCTCAAGCGACGGATCGAGAAAGTCAATATCATTGGGAGGGGGATTTAAAGAGTCGAAGGGAACTTCAACAGCCCCCTCAACCTTGGATAATTCAAGCAGACGCTTAAGGACTGGTGATTTCTTGTCGCCGCCCCGGGAAAATGATTTCTCCATGGATAAAATAAGGGAAAACGAAATGATAAAAAAAAAACGATACTTTTTATGTCCTCACACATGCAATTTAAGAACGACCGAAGTCTCAATCTGTCTTTCGGGAATACTCCAGTATTTCCTTAGAAGTGCTTCCGAGTCTTCCGCAGGTTTGAATCTGTTTTTCTCGTAGAATTTGATGGCCCATGTTGCAGCCCTCCACGTACCGACGAGGATAGAGTTGGTCTGGGCTTTCGTAAGCAAGTGCGCGAGAAGCTTCGAGCCAATCCCCTTGCCCTGGAATTTGGGGAGGACGTAGGCGTGGCGAATCAAGGTAACGTCTTTTACGGGTTGAACGCCCATGACGCCGACGAGTTGCCCGTCTTCAAACCAACCGCAGAAAGCCATCTTCCCGAACTGCTCTAAAAAGATGTCCCAGCTCATGTACGGTTCATGGTAACAGTCAGCTGGGATAACACCCTCATAGGAGCGAGCAGTAGAGTTAATTATCTTAAATATTTGATGAATATCTTCTTTAGTGCATTCGCGAATCATTTAAATGAATTTGTGAGAAATTTATTATATGCTAGTAGTAGATGTGAACCATCTTAATACTTTTCTTATTACGGTTGCTATGACCACATTGATCAGTTTTGCGAGTCCAATATACCTGGTTCTCTTCAATATTCTCTTCATTATCACTATTTTTAGCTTAGGTTGGCCGGTAGTTAAGGGTGAAGTCCCAATGGACTATGAAGCACTAGTTTACTTCATACTCTTAGGATTGATACTGATTTTTTTCACGAGAAGAGTTTACCGGAAAAACAGGGGATTGTGGATTGAATTCAACGAGGCTGCTGAAAAATTAGGGCTTAAATCTTCTCGATTTAAATTGTGGAATACTTATTTAGCAAGCTTTAAGGTTGAAGGATCCTTCAACAACCTTCAGGTGCAGGTGGTAACGAAATGGATTTCAGCGGGGGGAGCTTCCACGATGGGTGATTTATCCACGTTCCTATCTGTTTGGAAATCGGGTGAAAAACCAGTTGAAAAAAAGAAATCAACAACTTTGATTATTAAGTCAACACCAAGAATTCGAAAGAGAGGACATGGCCTTCTTTCCAAGTTATCCAAGCTTTCGGAAAGAAATGAGGATAGGGTAAACATATTCAAGAGGTTAGATGTGGATGACGAGGAATTCAATTCACATTTCACAGTATTGACAAATAATCGTGCCGAGGGTGGGCAGATCCTAAGTTATGACAGAAGGAAAGTCTTCTGTGAAAATTTAAATAGATGGGGGAAGGAAAATCTCACATTAACATCAAACAGTATATCCATTGAGGTTTATGCAAAGCGATTCAACAGGGATGAAATAGTCGAAAAAGTGAAATCTCTCACTGAATTTGCACAGGAGATTCTATAAAGCTTCAAGCATTTCCTCTTCCATAAAGTGGAGTTCTCCGGGGACGAGGATTGCGTGCGGGGGTCCGCCAAAGTCGGTTTCAGCCAGTTTTTCCGCAGTACTATATACTATTTTTGAGTCTTCGCCCAGGCGGGCGCAGCCGACAAGCTTTATGTTGGAGGATACGACACCGTTTCCAAGTAGTAGTTTCACTCCCTCCGCGACGGTCATGTAGCGGTCTTCCTCAGCTTTCACGTCCAATAGGACGAGAGTGTGAAGGCCTCGCTTCTTGTTCTCGGCTATAACTTCGTAGGGTGAAGTAGGTTTGTAGCCTTGCTCGGGGTAGGCGAGCGTCGTAGTCTTGCCGAACTTGTAGAGTTGAAGGCCCGACTCCCCGATTGCAGAGTAGATTGAGGAAGAATGAATTATCTTCGTCGCGATTCCGAGCTTGCGGGCCCGAACAATGAGGTCCGCGTGGGTTGTGGCAACTAACGGGTCCCCGCAGACGAGGAATGAAACGGTTTTTTCCTTTGCGTCCTTTAGGACGTTCCCACCAGGATGCTCCTCCACGTCCGCACGGGAGAGGACAGTAATCTTTTTTACTGAAAGCTCCTCAAGTTTTCCCAAGTCTCCGCCGAAAAAGCTGGTGTAAAGCTCGGCGTAAACCATATCCGACGCCTTCAACACCTCCAAACCCTTGAGTGAAAGGTCTTTTTCGTCGTAGAGACCAAGACCAATCAAGTAAAGCATGTTAGAATAAAGGCGGGTGAAATTTAAATGCACACACATTTTTCTGCCTTGACTTCTTTTAATTTAACATGGTTTATCGTTCGCGAAAAGTTCAGACGAGGAAGGATTCTGATGGGGAACCAATAGAAACAACAAGAGCGGTTCCAATAGAGCTACCACCCGACACGGGGAAAGCCGCGCGTGTCACTAATGAAGAGCTTGCGGAGCGGTTGAGGATTGAGATGGGAAAAGACCCGACTGCGAGGGAAGCCTGTGAACCATATGTCGAGCCGCCGGACTACATCAAACGGCTTAAGGCGGAATGGAAGAAGAATAGATAGATGATATTATTCCCTCTGAAGTCGTGACTGTCTTCTGAAGGGTTTGTTAAAAAAAATAAAAAAAATAAGGGTTGCGCCCTTTTTTCAAGGGCGCAGTCGGTCACTTCGCTTGAAAGACAAGCTTAGTGGACGTTTGCCTTCATCCAGTCGATTAATGCGTTTCCGGCATCTACTGTGTCGGCGGCAGTCCATCCAGCAACTATCAGTTTCCTACCGTCCTTCTTGACGATGTACTTCTGGCTTGCACTGGCGATCTGCTCTGCAGTCACAGTGGTCATACCGTTAACGGCTGGTCCACCAACAATAACTAGGTTCTTGCTGGTGTCGGCTGAAATTTCGGGTACCACAAGGTTTGTTGGCACGTCTTGGACTGTTACTTCCGTAACAGTTGCGGCGGCCGCTCCTGATACTCCAAACTCTTCAACCGTAAAGGTACAGCATCCAGCGTTCTTCGTGGTTCCGACGTCGGCTTCAGTAATCACAGACTCAAGGACCGTGGTCTCCTCACTCGTTCCGAGGAACGTTGTGGCAGCCACTGCTTCCTGTGGGTGCAAGATCTCAACGGAATCTATCCGGTAGTCTGCTCCCCAGTCTACGTTGATCCTGTCTCCACTCTCTGGGAGAATCAAGACAGTGTCTGTGTCACGCTTCAGCCTTACCGTTGGAGCTGCAGTTGATGCATTCCAAGGCATGGCATCCAAGTCGGCTGCGACGGTCTGATCGTAGTAGACGTCAACTGAATCATTGTAGTTTCTGTCGTACATGTCGATTACAACCTTCTCGCCGTCGTTGTTGGACACTAAAATCAACGTGTCGTCCAAGTCTGTAGCTGATGTTAGACCGTAGTCGTTTTGGTCTAGCACACCATCCTCGTTCACGACTTGAATGGTGATGTCGTTTCCGTTCAACTCGAACTTCTGGATGACGCCAACCTGAGCGCTCGTAACTCCGATCATGCTGTCGGCCAACGCAGCTGCATTACGTGCTGTGGAGTTAACAACTGTTCCAGCTGAGGTAACGAAGTATACGTCGCCTGCATCATACAACAACGGTACGGATCCACCGGACAAGGACTCTGTTCCAATGAAGACGTCGCTGTCCACGTCGACTGCATCCGGCTCAATCTTGAGCCTGTCGTCGTTTTCAGCTCCCTCCTCGAACGCGGTCGTGTTCAAATAGAACGTCGTCGGGGTTGTTACCGCAACAAGGTCGAAAGATTCCTTTCCTCCGTCTACCAGGTCCTTGAATGTCACGCGCATGGTGACACTGTCGGCCTGTTCCTCAGAGTCGTCGTACTCGTAGACTTTGCCTCCGAGTATGAACCGGTCTCCCTTGCTAAACGGTCCGTTATCCATCCGGATGTCGTCCCAGCGGTTTCCTCCGTCGTCGGTGAAGCTTAAGAGAAGCTCGTAGTTTCCGTCCTTCTCAATCTTGATGTTTCCTTCACCTTCTCCGGATACCGGGATGGTCCTGAAGTCGGTAGACCTGTATCCGTCAAAAGTCAACTTGTACGTTGACGGGAAATTCAGGGATTCACCTTCCTCAAGCTCGATGCTGTGCCTGTACTGGATTGTAATGTTTTCCAGTAAAGTACCTGCTGCACCGTCGTATTCGGTTACGTCGTTGGTACCGGCTGTGAGTGTTCCCGTTCTTGTTGAGAAATCTACTCTCCAGTACTTCTTGACTTCACCGCCAAGCTCCATGTCCTTACCATCTTCTAACAAGACGTTTGTGGTCGTGTCGTAGACGAGTATGGACGCGGTTGCGACCTGGTCTGCTTCTTCAGCGTATACTCCGGAAATCTCTATGTCGTCGACAATTCCGTTCGCCATCTTGGAGACCTGAGTCTGCACGACGGTTCCGTCGGGCTTCTCAACGTCCAAAAGGATTCCAGCAACCTGGTACTCTGCAGAGTATATCAAATGGTCTATCTTAAACTTGTAGCCCATGTACTCGGCAGTGTATCCTTCACTGCTGATATCATCCAAGATTGCTCCCTTAGCCAGGTAAATCTTGTCGTTACCTTTTATGTCTTTTACATAGTATTCCTCGCCAAAGAGGATCATCTTGCCTCTCCACTCGAAGTCGATGTCGTCATTGTTTAATGTAATCTTGGACGACATTGGAACCTCACCATTCTCGACTGAGTATGAGACTTTCTTAGACTCGATTTTCAAGATGAGCTTCTCTGAGTCATCTTTCCCGAGTCCGTCTTCATACCATACCATTCCGCTGTAGTCGACGGTGATGGACTCCGCCATCTCGTGGGTTGGGTTCTCCAAAGACGCCAGACAAAGGGTCTGACAGAATAGGCAGTGCACGTTTGAGTACTCCGCTTCCTTGAGAACTCCGGCTTCAGATCTCTCCTGCGTGTCGCAGGCTAGGCTGTAAGAGATGAATTCTCCTCTCTCATACTTCTCGGTAACGCTGTTGAATACTAGCCCGTCGTTGTCGGCGTAGAAACTGGAGTTTAAGACCGTGTTTGAATCCTGCTTAAACTTTCCAGTCGCTCCGATGGCTGATACTCCGATCTTTACTTGACCGGATGAGCTGCCTTCGGCTCCGACAGTTTTGACCGCGCTTGCATATGCGAGGTTACCTACTGTTGCAGCGATATTGCCTGCCGCAACGGCATCTGTTGCCATTCCCTTCTCACCTACGACTACTTGAACTATTGGGTTATAGTTCGCATCGTAGAAGAAGGATTTGGCCAATCCTGTGTCATCCAAGCCAGCGCTAACCGCACCTGAGAGTGCTGCTCCGAGCATCACTACCCCGGCGGCAATCGCACCAGCTTGTTTCACATGCATACTTTTCATGTGGTTTTTACCTCCTTCATTGTTTTTTAATTTTTTTTTGCGTGTGATATCCTATCTGGATACACACACTAACGACATTTTATTAATTCAGCACGGTATTTATATCCCCAACCGAACGATGCATAGCGATTCCTTGTTTAAGGCCTTTAAACGTTCAGATGGCCTTACTTTGGAAAATAAAAGTTCGATAGGGTTTATTTTCACTTAAATACCCATTTTTTAAGCTTTACCCACTTTACCCTTCCTTCCCTCGTACGCTCGACAATATTCCGCCTCTCAAGACGATTCATAATATCCGACAAGGAAGCCTTAGGGATTCCAGTTGTGTGATAGATTTGGGCTTGGGTTATCTCCTCCTCGGAAACACTTCTTAAAACGTCAACTACTTTCAGCTCATTGTCTTCAAGCATCTTCGACACAGAGTCCTTAAGCTGTCTCCCCTCAGCCTTACCACCCGCTTCCGACTCTTCTTCAGAAGATTTTAAATCATCAGTTTTTTCAGGTGGTGTTTCCTTCAACTCTGGCCTCCTCCTCTTAGTCCTTTTTAAGAGGATGAACAGGATGAAAACGACCACTAATACTAGCCCTAGCAGGTACCATACAAAGGATTCAGGTATTGTGGAGGGGAGAGTGATTGAATCACCCCCCGCAAACTGGTAATACGCATTAAAGGATGTTTCATTAATATCAGGGTATATCCACAAAGTATCCGGCCCCACGCTGAACCGGTAGGAAGTCCAGTTCAGTATAGTGGAATTAGTAGGGAAAACTATTTTTATGATGGTTCGAGAAGCGGTTGTCGGTAAAGTAAAATCTAGTTTCCACACCCCCTCTGCCTTGCTAGTGAAGTGTTGGCTTACAAAAGCGACAAACACTTCCCCAGACCGGATTAATTCGGGATTGAATTTTATTACGCTGCGGTCCACTTCCCCGAGCAATTCATAAGATAATGGCCCCGAAGCGTCAGTGACCTTTAATCCCTCAACGTCGCTTGGAATCCAAATCAAGCTTTCAGTCTCCCCTCCTGTGAAGGTTATTTTCTCTTTCACGGATACTATGCCGTTTGTTCCGACTTCAACGGTCAGGGAGGATATTTGGGTGGCAGACGCTATTGTGGACAGCATAACAATCGAAAAAATAAGTCTCTCGTAGTTCATACCGTTATTCTAATTGAATTTACCCCCTAAAAAAGAGCATTATTCCGCTTTAACTCCGAGAAATTTGTTGTAGAGGGCAACCCGCTCATCGTCTTTTAGGAAAGAGAGAATTTGTGTTGAGAAGGCGTGGACTACTTCGCTTACGTCCGCTACTAGCGAGTGCATTTCATCGGATGTGAGGTGGTAGTCTTCGGGCGCGATTATTTCAATCGCTGATGGACCGTAGCGCATGACACCGTTTATGAACCAGCGGAAGTCTCGGGATAGGATTTTGACTTCAGCGACTCCGGAATAATAGTCTTCTTTCTCGTCTTTTTTGATTTCGTAGAGTTTGACTTCCAGAAGTGTTATGAATTCCTCATCAGTTAGTTTCGTGAAAATCGTGTTTTCAAGGGCGTCTTTCGCAGCCTCCCTGTTGTTCCCTTGGACTTCAAGGTATAGTAGAGCTAGGATTTGCCCTTCCCGGACTTTCTCGTCCACGTCAACGCCCTCATTGAAGGTTTTCTCCAAGATTGGTTTGTCAGTCATTTTATTCATTCAAGGTCATCGAGCAAGCCTTAAGGCTTGTGAAGACGGCCTCTTTGATCACAGCAAGATTGCTCTGCAATCTTGTGTCCAGAAAACGCTTTGCGTTTTCTCGGAACCTTTAATAAAGGTTGAAAGTTTGTATGATTATTAATTTAGTAATTAAATAGTGTTGTTGTTTATGGAAGAGATTTCGGATATTACGCTTAGGTGGTTTGACGAGTCTGCTTTAATGGAGAAGGAGCCGAGGGAACTTACCAAGACGTTGCTTGCTTCCTTGGGGATTACTTCGGATGTTGCAGTTGATGTCTTGGAAGTTTTGTTGAGATCAAGTGCCCAGGATAGGGCGAGAAGGACTGCGGAAATTCGGGAGGAGGTTGTTAAGCTTCGCAAGGAGCGTGGCGTGAAAAAGGAGCGGGGTGTCACTCTTCGAAATATTCAGGTTTGGGTGAAGTATTTCAAGGAAATAAAGCTTATTGACCGTGTGGGTGAGCGAGTGCACTTTACCGGGAACAAGAAGCCGTCCGAAGCTTTTAGGGAATACACACGCCCCATAATAGAGGAGTCTGCATCTTTCATTGAAAAACTCTTGGAGAAAACAGAACAGGCGTACGGTATCGAGTGAACACCATGAAGTGTGTGAAATGCGGGAGGGAGAAGGCTGTACTCACGCTACCTTACAACGGGCAGGCGTTGGGCGCGAAATGTTTTACAGACTTCTTCGAAAAAAGAGTTCGCAGAACAATAAGATCTGGGGAAATGCTCCGATACGACGACACCATAATCGTCAAGGCGCAAGGGGGTGTTAGCTCGCAAGTCCTCCTTTATCTTCTAGCCAGATTCGCATCAAGGCACAAGAAATCAAGGTTGATTGCCGTAAAGGTGGGGGATGTGGGAGCAAACAATATTGAGAAGCTTTGCAAAGGATTGTCTGTTGGATTGGAGTCAGCGAGTTCAGGGAAGTATTTTACTAGGACTGCCAAGCGGTTGGGGGCGGGCAAGATAGTAGTTTGCGCAAACCTTGATGATGAAGTTGAAGAAGCACTCTCTGATTTTCTCGAAGGGAAAAATAGAAAGATTAGGAGGGAGGCGATTCCTGTTGTACGCCCACTGAGGGAGTGTCCAATCGAAGAGATTAAGGCTTACGCCGAATTGAAGAAAATCCCTTACATCCCCATAAAGAGAAAAACTTCTAGGGAATGGAAAATCATATGCGACCTTGAGAAAACTCACCCGGGAGTGAGATTCCAGATACTGGCAAGCCAAGACACACTGAAAAGATTAACTTCCCAGTAAATTTTGTTGGTTGCAATTCCCTCGCACGGTTTTTGGATATTTATTAATTTTAAATCCGTATTATTTATATGGCTCACAAAAAGCTGCGTTTTGAGGATGATGTAAAGGGGGGTCTTTCATATATGGATTCACCTGAAAAAATTGAGGATCGAATTAATGGTTCTTTTCATCTTTTTAGAGACCTTGTGATTATTGCGGCAGGGGATGAGAGTAATCCCGAAGCCAGAAATACGTTTTTTGAGGAAGCTGGAAAAATCTTAGGGACTGCAAGAGAGATTTGTGATCTAGAATCAACAGAAGACGATTTCAGTTATGTGCCTTCATATCTTAAAGTGAATAAAGAATTTCATGATCCTTTGTTTGCAGCTGTTCGTGCTTACAGCCCTGGTGTCGAAGACCCAAAGTTAAGGAAAATTTATGGACAATTAATGGATAATTGGATGTTTGTAACTGCAAAATATAATACTTATAGAATGGATATGTCCACGATCGACACAGGTTCAAGTCTCGACATTATCGCTGAAGGTATAGACCTACATAAACAAGGAAGAGACAGAGAATTTTTTGAAAAACACCAGGCACTACTACCTCCAGAATAACGGCGTACCCGGAAACTTCCTCGCCTGCGGCTTGAACCCCTTCGGAACAACAAACAGCGTCTAAACGGCTCACCCTAGCCGGCGCGCACAAAATTTCCCGTAATTGTTGTTTAAATTTTTTTCCGTGTAATTAGTTTGTATGGGGAAATCTGACGGGCCTAATACATTTCTAGAAAGGGTTGAGGAGGCGGTCTTGCGGAAGTTCAAGTTAACGTATCCCAAGTTGAATGAGAAAGTGTATGAGCGGAAAGCCCGTTTGATGAGCGGGGAGTCTCGCACACATAGAGTGAAAGTTTCAAAGAACGTGTTTGGAGAGGTTGACCTGACGCTTCAAAGGGAGGCTTATTACGTTTTGAGGAAGGAGTTGGGTTTCTTTGAAGGGCCTCAAGCCACAGAGCTTGAAAAAAGGCACGAGCACGCAATTGACTTGAGAAGATTGGGTTGGATTGACGTCTCCGAGCTGGATGTGTTCTGGCTTGAAAAGACGCTCAAGAAGATTCTAAGAGATGCTAAAACAATCAGGGGAAGTCTCGACTACAAGTATCCGCCGAAACTGGCGGACGCTTTCCTCACCCTCGTAGAATCTGAAATCGAGTATTGCCGGAAACGAGACATCGACCACCTGTTAAATGGGGGTAGGAAGGGGACTCTCCTATCCGAAAGCCATAAATTCAACGACCTAATCATTGAAAGAATATTAGGGCCTGAAAAATGCCCGAAATACAAAAAGCTTGAAGCACTGACTCGGGGAGCTCAATCAGCTGTCACAAGTCACCTGGAGGCTATTGGATAACCCCTCCATATTCGCTTCCTTGTCCTTTTGCCCACTTGACGTTTTCGAAAAATATCTTTCCACCCTTCTCCGCTGCGTCGACATCTCTTAAAGAAGTATTGATTGGTGTTCCAGTCAACCTTGCACGGAAGACGTCGCCTGCCGCCTTCTCAAATCTTGGAGTTTCGGCTCCCCCCCAACTCCTCCGAAATCACCCCCCCTTATCCGGCTCATAAAAAATCCTGTCCGAAGATTTGAGTTTTAAGGACATGTCAATTATGTATTAGTGATTGAGAAACTAAATTAAGGAAGCTCCAGAAGTATTTTTTCCGCAGTCTTTTTGCCCAGTAGTTGGGTGAGCTTTGGTTTGCCTGCCTTTTTCACGTCTGCAGGAGTCTTTATCCCGGCGTTGAAGAGTTTTCTGGCGCGCACTCGGCCTACGCCGCGGATTCCGATTAAAGGCACAAGCTCCTCGCGGATTCCGTGCTTGACCCGAAGCTCAAGCTTCTTAAGCTCCTTAAAAGAGCTCGTCAGCTTGTTGAGCCTGCAAAGCTCTGTCGCAGAATATATGAGCCAGTCCATTATCTGCTGGCGCTGGTTGAGTTGTCCGGGCGCGACATTATATTTGGTTAGGATTGATTCTTCGGTCTGCTCGTCAATCCATTCTGAAAACATTTTCGCGGTCTTGAATCGGGTTAGAAACTCCCAGTCCAGGTCGAAGCCTCCGATGTCTCGGAGGAACTGGTCTTCAATCTCGAATGCTTGGGACCAGAGGCCGGATTCTTCAGTGGATTTGACTGGGAGAGTGTGGATTTCCGAGGCTTCAGATAAGACTTCAAGTATTCCGATAATTGGGAATTTTTTATGGGATTCAGTTTCCCTGAAGAATTTAAGGTACGTGTAGGCTGTAAGAGGGTCTATGTAGAGTTCGGAAACGCGCGTCCCCAAGGGAGTGGAAGTGATGAACCGTTCTTTCTTCTCGACGAAACCCCACTCAATCAATTCGTCGAGAATGCTGGTCAAAGTTTTCTCGAATTCCCCGGCAATCCCGTATTGGAAGCCGTAGAACGTGTGCCTGAAAAACTCGCTCAAAGCCTGCACTGTGCGAGTGAAGTTGGAGGCTATTTGCGCGAGCATGTGAAACCGAAGGACTGGCTCAACACCCAGGCGGGAGTAGATGGCCTCCACCTCCCCATCCAAATAGTGTTCGGCAATGAATTCGCTTTCACTCTCGCTTTTTGAAAAAGAAATTGCATGCCCAATAGTGTCGTAGCGTGGTCTGCCAGCCCGACCGGCCTGCTGCTTGTACTCGAAAACTGGGATGTAGTCCAAGCCGTTTACGTTAAAGCGTTTAAGATCCCTTATGATCACGGTCCGGGAAGGAAGGTTGATTCCCGCCGCAAGAGTGGGGGTTGCGCAAATGACCTTGATGTCTCCAGAACGGAATGAATCCTCAATCAAGACCCGCTGCTTGTTGACCAGGCCTGCATGATGGAAGGCTGTAGCATGTTTCACGCAAGATGAAAGCCTGCGGCACTGTGTTGTGGGAGAGCTCAGTGCATCCAGGACTTTTTCAGAGATTGTTTCCGAGTTTCGGCCAAGGAGTCTGAGTTTTTCGCCGAGCTTTTCAGCGCAAGCTTCAGCGCTCTTTCTGGAGTTTACGAAAACGAGGACTTGACCGCCCTGTGAAAGCGCATTTGAGACGTGCTTTCTTAGGGTTTCGAAGCCGCTTGAAACAACCACCTCCTCCTTAAGCTCGACTGGACGCCAGTCAGACTCGATAAGAGTTGCGGAAAGCCAATCTGAAAGCTCGTGTGAGTTTCCAATGGTTGCGGACAAGCCGATAACTTTCAGGTTGGGGTACATGGTCCGAAGCTTCGTCGTGATTATCTCATACACTGGCCCCCTGTCTGAGCCGATCAAGTGTATTTCATCCAATACTAGAAGACCGACATCCTCAAACCATTCCGGCTTGGACCTTAGGATTGAATCGCATTTTTCAGCTGTTGCAATTAGAAGGTCGAAACGTGGTTTTCCGGAATATTTTTGGGAGTCGAGGTCTCCTACTTCCAGGCGGACTGAAAACCCGAGTTTCTCGTACTTTTTAAATTCGGTGAATTTTTCATATGCGAGAGCTCTTAAAGGCACGATGTAGACTGCCTTTTTCCGGGAAGCCATGGTTTTTGATATTGCTAGCTCGGATGTGAATGTTTTCCCGGAGGCTGTGGGAGTTGTGATGACCAGGTTGTGGGATTCCAGAAGGCCGTGTTCGACTGCCGCAGCTTGGGGGGGATAGAGGTCTAGGTAGCCTTCGTCAATGAATATTTTTTTGAATCT
>JBDRAY010000145.1:0-20808 GCA_043823295.1 Methanobacteriota archaeon
GGGATAAAAGCAAAAAACCCATCAACGCAGCAATATGAGTTCGGTTAAGATTCATCTTGAAAATTTTAGTTTAATCCCGTACTTGACCGTAGACTTGAAAAAATCAAGCCCATCAGTCAAGACATTTACCTTCGACTCTCCTACCGGCCTCTTCACACTCACTCTTATCGGAATCTCACTCAACCTTAATCCAGAGGAAATCGCATGAAACAATATTTCAGTCTGCCAACCCCAGCCCATCTCACCACATTGATCATTAATCTTGCGCGCCCAATCCCCAGGAAACATTTTAACAGTGCCAACTTCAGTTAAACCATGACCAATAATCCCACGCACCATCCAGGCATAAATCAAGCTTAAAGTCGAACGAAAACCACTACCCCCTTCTGAAGAACCAGTAAACCTTGAACCGCAAATAAAATCCGAGTTCCTCACACCCTCAAGAGCATTTCCAATAAAAGATAAATCCACTTCACCGTCAGCTGGGAGAAACGTAATGAATTCACCCTTCGATTTGGAAATCCCATTCTTCAAAGCCCTGCCAAAACCCTTTTGCCTTGATCTCACATACAAGACATTAGGATGAAACCTCGAAAAATCGGAAACAATCTTGAAAGTATAATCAATGCTCCCATTATCACTCACAATCAATTCAAACCCGTCGATTAATTTAAGCGAGTCTAAATGTTCATATAGTTCCTCTAGAGTTTCTCCTAAATATTCAGCTTCATTGTAGGCTGGGATGATTACTGTTAATGTTGGCGAGCCCATATTCTATTTTTCTTTTCAGGTTTTATAATCATATCTTAAACGGTGATTCCATTAACAAAACCCTATACTGGCTTGGATGAGCTTAATTCAGTGGCGGGCGTGCTTGAGTCGGGTTGGTTGGCTGGGGGTGGTCCAGCCTCAAAGGTTTTTTCAAAGAAAGTTTGTGATTATCTTGGAGTGTCTTTTTCAATTCCCGTGTCTAATGCCACAAGTGGCCTGTATGTTTCCTTGAAGAGTCTTGGAGTGGGTCGGGCGGATGAGGTTATTGTTTCGGATTACACCTATCCTGCGACGGGACTGGCGGTTTTGTCTTGCGGGGCTGCTCCCGTTTTTGTTGACGTGGATGAGAAGACGTATAATATCAACCCGGCTAATCTAGAGGAAAGTATCACATCTGAAACGAAGGCGATAATCCCAGTCCACGCTTTCGGCCACCCCGCGGATATGGACGAGATATTGCGAATCGGAAAAAACCATGACCTGCCTATTGTCGAGGATGCTGCTTGCGCGTTTGGTTCGAAGTACAAAGAAAGGTTTGCAGGGACAATCGGCGATACCGGCTGTTTTTCGTTCCACGCAAGAAAGATAATAACAACCGGGGAGGGAGGGATGGTTGTAACTGGCAGGCCGGATCTCCCTGAAAAAATAACAAAGTCAGTAAACTTGGGTTCAATGAGAAAAGAGTCATCTCCAATCCAAGTTTTTAATGAGATAGGATTCAACTTCAAGTTGAGCGACATTAATTGCGCGGTTGGAATAGCCCAGTTGGATAAGCTTGAACGAATTATTGAGCGAAGACGAGTCTTGGCAGATTACTGGTCTGAAGGGATTTCATCACTGGATTTTATTAGACCTCCTTTTGAAAGTGGGGATGTCACCCACAATTTCCAAAGTTATGTCGCAGTCTTGGATTCGACCGTCGACCGTGACAAAGTCATTAAACTGCTTGGAAAAGACGGGGTAGAGGCGACTATTGGCTCTTATGCCTGTCACACTCAACCAGTATTCTCCTCTAAATCAGTTTGTCCTACCTCTAAAATGCTTTTCAATTCATCAATTACTCTTCCACTATATCACACTCTGAGTAAGGAGTTAATCGACTCGATAATCCCAAAACTTAGGGCGGCGATAGAGGCTTCCAGATGAAATTAATTGGGAAAAAGATTTTTCTGACTGGAGGGATGGGGTTCATTGGGGCCGCTCTTGCGCAACGTCTGCACAAGGATAATGAAGTTGTAATCTACGATAATCATCTTAGAAACTCACTAAAGGATACAAACCTGATTGGCCATGAAAACATTGAGGTAATCACTGGAGATGTCTTAGACCCTAAAAAACTGATTAAATCAATGAGGGGGTCTGATGTCATCGTGCACCTTGCAGGCATTGCTGGCGTGGATACCGTAATTGCGCGTCCCGTCGAGACTATGAAAGTGAACCTTTTAGGGACTTTCAACGTCCTTGAGGCTGCTATTAATCTGGGGGGAATTGACGGGTTCATAAATTTCTCAACTAGTGAGGTTTACGGGTCATACGCCTATAAGCTTGACGAACTCGACAACACTCCCCTGGGTGCGGTTGGGCAAGCCCGTTGGACGTACGCAACCAGCAAACTTGCGGGGGAACACTTAGCATTAAGCTTTTTCAGGGAGAGTGGACTTCCAGTTGTGTCAGTACGTCCCTTCAATATTTATGGCCCTGGTCAGGTGGGGGAGGGTGCGATACACACTTTCGTAAAACAATCACTTGGAGGTGAGGATCTTATTATCCAGGGTGAGGGGGGCCAGATCAGGTCGTGGTGTTTTATAGACGACGTAGTTGATGGAGTGATCCTTTGTATGGGAAAGAAGAATGCTGTTGGAGAAGTCTTCAATATAGGTAATCCAAAAGGGACTATTACTGTTTTGCACCTGGCCGAAAAAATAATTCAATTAACAGAATCATCAAGCAGTATTATCCACACTCCAAAAAAATACGTTGACATTGAACTTAGAATACCTGCCATTGAAAAGGCAGTAAATTTATTGGGGTATAAGCCTAAAGTCGGCTTGGATGAAGGATTAATAGAGACGATAAACTGGTATAAAAAGAAATGAGGATTCTTATTGTACTTGAGGGCTTGGAATTGGAAGCTGAGTTAGACTCTTCCAATACCGCCAAGGCAATCTACCAGATCCTCCCTATTGAATCGTCAATCTCTTTTTGGGGTGATGAAATCTATTTCCCGATTGATGTTTCGCTTCCCCCTGAGAATGCGCGCGACGATTTAAAAATTGGGGATCTCGCCTACTGGCCGGATGGCCGATGCTTTTGCATTTTCTATGGTAGGACTCCTGCTTCATTTGACGACAAGCCCCGGCCTGCATCGCCAGTCACTGTTTTCGGAAGGATTCACGCTGGTTCTGAGAGATTAAAGAACATTAAGGCAGATAAGATACTCATCGAGAAGCTCGAAGATGGTTAAGAAGAAAAGCAGGAAAAGAAAGGAGGCTGATTGGAGGATGGATGCAATACTTGTTTTGGGATTAATATTCGTGGTTTTTGCAGGAGTCTACATTTTCACACACCCTGGGAAATTCGCATCCAACAGGGAACCAGATGTCTCAAAGAGCATGAATGCTGAAAACAGGGTGGTAAGAAAACCAGCCGTTGCGGGATCATTCTACCCCGCCGACAAGGAACAGCTTTCGGCCATGATTTCCGAGTTTCTCGGGGAAGCCGAAGACGTCCGTCTTCCCAATGTTAAGGGTCTTATCGCCCCCCACGCAGGATACGTTTATTCCGGGCCGACTGCTGCCTGGAGTTTTAAGCAGCTTGTTGGACGGGATATTAAAACCGTCATCGTAATTTCCCCATCACATCGAGTCCAACTTACAGGAGCTTCTGTTTTGGATGTAACCCATTTTGAGACTCCTCTAGGCTTGATTCCTGTCTCCTCCAAGGTCCAGGATTTATTGTCTGAGGAAGGTTTTGCAAATATTCCTGCAGCCCACTCTCAAGAGCATTCCCTTGAAGTCGAGCTTCCTTTTTTACAGTTTGTTTTAGGGGATTTCGAGCTTGTCCCGATTGTTGTTGGGAACGCCGATCCTAAAGCTTTGGCGAGTGTTCTTTCGAAGTATTTGGACGATTCCACTCTTGTGGTGGCGTCAACTGACCTATCCCATTATAAGCCTTACGCTGATGCGGTAGAAACCGACAAAAAATTCATTGAAACTGTCCCTGCGTTGGATGTTGACGGTGCTTCAACTTGTGAGGCATGCGGTATCATCCCGGTTCTCACTCTAATGCATTTGGCCCAGGATGCGGGCTGGGTCGGAAGGCTATTGGATTACACCAACTCCGGCGACACGGCAGGAGACAAGAATCAGGTCGTTGGGTACGCTTCAGTCGCATTCTATGACGGTTTGAACGAGAGTGAGGAGGAATATCTTCTTGCGCTTGCAAGGGAGACTCTTGAAAAACACTATAACGGGGGAACCAAACCTCAAGTCGATGAAGCTGGATTAACGCCTCGGTTGAAAGCCAAGTCGGGTTGTTTCGTCACCTTGAACAAGCACGGAAGCCTTCGAGGCTGCGTAGGCCACATACTACCTCAAGTCCCACTTTACGAGTGCGTTATGGAAAACGCCTTGAATGCAGCCTTACACGACGGCCGGTTCCAACCCGTAACCCAAGATGAACTTGAGGAACTTCACATCGACATTTCAATGCTCACCCCACCTAAACAAATGAAATTCACCTCAGTTGACGATCTTCTGGGAAAGCTTGTTCCCGGCCGCGACGGAGTCGTATTGAACTACTTGGGGCGCACATCCACATACCTCCCTCAAGTATGGGATCAAATCCCTGGCAAAGAGCAATTCCTTTCCAGCCTATGTCAAAAGCAAGGAAGCCGTGCAGACTGCTGGAAGGTGGGGGCTGAAGTCGAAGTCTACGGAGCCCAAGTCTTCGCTGAAAAAGAATAATTAATTCTTGAGGATTCTCCCGATCAAAAGTCCAGTCAAAATTGAGAAAAAGACTACAAGGACGAGCTCAAAGTAGGGGATCTGGGTGGCTTGAGTTTCCGCCAAATCAGAAAAAGCTCTCAATCCCGCTTCCGGTACTTCTTTTCCCGCCATAGCTAATACTGGCTCGTTTGTGAGTTTTCCGAGAAGACTTTTAAAAGAGCCTGCGAGAACAAGTCCCGAGGCTGCGAGAAGAATCCAAACACTTGTCTCCGCGGGCTTTATAATCCTCTCCCCCTTTCCCGTGAGCTTGTAATATTTCCACTTCGTAGTCCCCTCTATCTGTTCGATGAGTCCTGCGGAAACAAGCTTGTTTAAATGCTCCTTAATCGTGGACGGTGACATATCAAGCCCTTCTGCTAGATCTGTCAAAGTCTCCTTATGTTCTGAAAGCCTCTTAATGATTTCAACCCTAGTGTCAGCGGCCAAGACTTTGAATGTTTCCCGATCTAAAGTGATTTTTTCCCCGAACATGGTGTAACATACTCTTTTTATTTAAATGTATTTAATCAATGAACGAATACTTTCGGAGGTAATGTTTACATGAAAAAAATAATCTTGATACTATCTTTCTGTCTGATTGCTTTTCTTGTTTCAGCTCAACCTCAACCTGATTGGGGTGCGCAGGGGGATTCACTTATTAAGATTCTTCCGTCTGGAAACGCTTATGCTGCGGGTGGAATGCTTATTGTTTCGGATGACGTTCCAGGAGACCTGATCATTGCCGGCGGCCAGCTTACTGTGAATGGGAACGTCGGGGAGGATCTTATGATTGCTGGGGGGACCCTCACGGTAAACGGTGACGTCGCAGGGGATGTTCGTGCCGCGGGAGGCCAAATAATTTTAAACGGTAATGTTGGCGGAGAGCTTGTTGCTGCTGGAGGCCAGGTATTGGTCTCCAAAGACTCTACTATCTCGGGTGATGCGATGATTGCTGCGGGCGAGGCTTCGATTGACGGGGTCATAAACGGCAACGCCGATGTCGGAGTCGGGACTTTTCTCATGGGTGATTCTGCAATGATTTTGGGGGATCTGGACCTTGAGGCCGACACTGTAGGCGAAGGTATTGACGCCAAGGTTTCGGGGGAGCTTAAGAAGGTGACAACAGAATTCCGGGAGCACACTATCCGCGAGTCTTGGACCATGCCAAAAGAACTTAAGAGCGTCTTCAACGTCTTCATCTTCCTTAAGGGTATTCTAGCATCAATCCTCCTTGGAGGCTTGTTAATCTACCTTTACCCTAGTTTCACTTCAAAGGCGACTAAACTCGTAAAGACAGAATACATAAAGTCTCTTGTGGCAGGTGTAGTGATGCTTGCTGTAACTCCCATCCTCATAGTTCTTTTCATGTTGATGGTGATCGGAGTTAAGGTTTCGCTTATCATAACTCTTGCAACAATCATTGGGCTGCTTCTTGCGACTATACCCGTGAAAATTGTGGTCGGAGAACTCTTGTTCAAGCGGATTTGGAAGAGAAAGTCCAAGGAATTCTACTACTACTGCGTGGGCGTCGCAGCCTTCGCAATATGCTATGAAATACCCTTGATAGGCTGGCTAATAAAAATCGTTGCAGCACTAGTAGGATTCGGAGCCATTTGGGTTCTCACAATCAGGGGAAGCGGGCTAGGAAAAACAATAAAAATCTAGGGGAATTATTTTTCCCCTTTCTGGCCTTTCTCAAACTCTTTTTTTGCAAGGCCTAGGGAGCGGGCAAGCTCTGGGAGTTTTTTCCCTCCGAACAAGAGGAGTATTATGGCCAGTATTATCAGAAGCTCCTGGTTTCCCAACGGCATTTTACTTCTTACTCCTTTTCTTCTTTGATATCTCTTCTATGTAGTCGCCGATCCTCTCCACAGCCCGAAGCAGTTCTATCGGGAGGGCGTAGACTGTGGTCTGGCTGTTGTCGCTTGAAAGATCATTGATAGAATGCAGCGTCCTAAGGTGTAAGGCCCCGCTATTCTTGGATAGCGTTTTCGCAGCCTTGGCGATGTTCTCCGCGGCGATGACCTCGCCTTCACTGTTTATGATTACCGCCCTCTTCTCCCTCTCAGCTTCCGCCTGCTTGGCCATAGTCCGCTTCAAGTTTTCGGGAAGTTCGATGTCTTGCAGTTCAATGCCGGTCACATCTATCCCCCACGGGTCCGTAGCCTCATCGACTATCAGCCTCAACTCTTCGGCAATCTTCTGACGCTCGCTCAAAAGCTCGTCTAGCGAGGCTTCTCCCGACACGTTTCGAAGGCTAGTCTGCCCGTACTTTGAGACTGCGTAAAAGTAGTCTCTGACATTGAGTATCGCCTTGTCAGGGTCCTTAACCCTAAAGTATATGACTGCGTTAATGTTCACCGGGACATTGTCTTTGGTCATGACCTCCTGCTTTGGAATGTCGACTGTCTTAATTCTAGTATCAACGATCCTCAGGTCATGGTAGAAGGGTATCAGAAAGTTCAATCCGGGATTTCTAATACCCACGTGTTTTCCGAAGGCGAACAACACACCCTGTTCGTACTGGTTTATGACTTTGAGAAATGCGATGCCCATCTTCAGTCCACCTCCTCCACCGCCCGAAGCACTTCAAGCGGAACAGCAAACACGACTTTGTTGGTCTGATCAGAAGCAATATCATTCAATGCATGCAAAGTCCGCAGATGCAATGCGCCTTGGACTCCATACAACTTCCTGGCGGCCTCGGCGAGATTGTCAGCAGCCTTAACCTCACCCTCAGCCTTAATGATCGTCGCCCGCTTCTCCCTCTCAGCCTCGGCCTGACGGGCCATAGTCCTCTTCAAACTCTCAGGAAGCTCGATATCCTGAAGCTCGATAGCAGTAACATCAATACCCCACGGGTCAGTGCCGATGTCCACAATCTCCCTCAACTGCTCCGCAATCTGTTTGCGCTCGGAGAGCAATTCATCCAAGGTTGCCTGCCCCGCAACGTTTCTAAGCGACGTCTGCCCGTACTTTGAGACCGCATAAAAAAAGTCTTCAACGTCAAGTATCGCCTTGCTTGGTTCCTTCACCCGGAAAAATATGACTGCGTTAATGTTGACTGGAACATTGTCTTTGGTCATGACCTCCTGCTTTGGAATGTCGACGGTAGTAATCCTCAAATCAATCTTTTCGAGTCGGTGATAAATCGGGACAATAAGATTCAAGCCGGGTTTGCGCTCGCCAGCAAACTTTCCGAAGGCGAACAAGACCCCCCTCTCGTACTCGTAAACAATCTTTATGAAAAGAGAGAGGACTGCGACTATAATTGGCATACCAAAAAACAAGAACATGCCTGCCGTGAAAATGAATCCCAAAATTTCTCCAATCACCTTTAAATCCCTCCGAGTATGTACTTACTAACTAGAATATTTAAATGCTCTCACATACTTTTTTCCGATGAAAAAAATCGCATTAATTACAATACTGCTCGTTTTGTCGTCTGGTTGTATAAACCAGAAGGAGTCTGAAGTCACTCCACCCGAATTCATCTGGATGAAAATCGTTCCTGTAGGCTGCCTTGAAAACAATTGGGAGATGGGCTGGCTTTCTAAAAATGGGCTAAATTATAGCGCCTACCCTATGGAGCGGGAGTTTGAGATTCTAACGGAATTCTATGCATCTAGGAATTTAATTGTGCTTGAAGTCGCAAACGAGACTTTTAGAGGCTCTGAATGCGGGGCCTGTTCTTGCCCTCGCGGCGACGTCGTCTGGATTAAAATCCCCTACTCAAACAAGTCGGAAGCCATCTCAGAGGGCTTTTTAGGGATTGATCCTGAATTCCACTGTGATTCCATCAGAGACTGCATCATCGTCTCAAACTGCTGTGAATGCGAATTGGGCGGTAGGAGATACGGTATAAACAAGAATTTCAAGAAAAAGTGGGACGACCACCTCACTTGCGGCCAAGTACCCTGCGTGAAATTCGCAAACCAACACGTAAGCTGCAACGCCACACTCGCCTGCAAATTCAACGAATGCAGGATGGAATCTCTATAGATTGCTTGAGTAAGCTATAAACTTTTCCAATATACCAATCGCTTTCTCTGACTCTATAGATTCTTTCGCAGCTTCTATGCCTTCTTCGATAGTGCTAGCTTTCCCTCCACAGACTATCCCTGCCGCCGCGTTTAATAATACCATGTCTCGCTTCGCGCCTTCCTCAGTCCCGTCTAGAATCTCACGAAGAATCTTCGCATTCCTGTTCGCATCCCCTCCAATCAAGTCTTTGGCATGGCCGCGGGCGAATCCTAAGTCCTCGGGCTTTATTGTGTAAGAGCTTATCTGTCCGTCCTCGGAAAGTTCGCTTACTTTCGTTTCGCAGACGATTGATATTTCGTCGAATCCGTCGACTCCGTGGACGACGAAGGCGTGTTCGAGTCCAACAAGCTTTAGCACTTGAGCGAGCTTTTCCGTGAGCGCTCCGTCAAAGACTCCGACAATCTGGCCTTTCGCATTTGCGGGGTTTGTAAGCGGTCCGAGAATGTTGAAGACGGTCCGAATGCCCATGGCTTTTCTCGCAGGCATCACATTCTTCATGCTCTTGTGGAAGACTGGCGCGAACATGAATCCGACACCGACTTTTTCGATGCATTTTTCAACCTGCTTCGGCGGTAGGTCGATCTTCACGCCCAGAGCCTCTAAGACGTCGGCGCTTCCGCACTGGCTGGACACCGAGCGGTTCCCGTGCTTTGCAATCGGGATGCCCGCGCCTGCGACCACGAACATCGAGGTCGTGGAGACATTAAAAGTGTTCAGCGCGTCGCCGCCCGTCCCGCAGGTGTCGACGAGCCGCCCCTTAACCTTGGGATTTATGACTTCTGCGAACTCGCGCATGACCGAGACCATCGAAGCAATCTCTTCGGCGGTCTCACCCTTCATGCGAAGAGCAGTCAGAAACGACGCTATCTGAGCTTCCTCGGCTTCCCCGCCCATGATGGCCTTCATGGCGGCGGAAGCCTCGCTTCCAGACAAATCCTTCCCCTCGACAAGCTTTTGAATAAACTCCTTCATGATTACCTCTATTGGACTAATACCCTTAATATGGGTGATAGTAACTTTGTTGTGATTATGCCCCCTTATTTATTATATTGAGATAGTATTACCATGAACAAGAAACTAATCTTAATTCTCATATTTTTTCTATTTTTATCATCTCTAATTATTGTTTTCGAATACTCGACTGGGATATATAAATACGTAGAAAAATCCAAGCAACCTTGGAAGAAACCGGCAACCTCAGTAATAACCGCCCAGACTCAATCCAAACTTTCCGTCGAGGCCATCAATTTTTCAGGTATTTCAGCCGGAAATGGTTTTGTTAAATACTTTGCCCTAGATCCTTTAGAGATCACGATTCGCGTACCCCAATACAATCTACCGCTTTCAACTAGTCAAATATTAAATTACAATTACTTCTTGAAAAAGGTTCCTCTCAGCAGGGAAGAGGCTGAACTAATGTCTAATAACGGTTTTGTTGTGATTCAAAATTCTTTTAATAAACGTGAAGACTCTATCACACAACCATACAGTAATCTAAAATATGCTGATGTACCAATTTTCGTAACCTCTGATTCCCTACTCCACGTCTACCACCTCCTATTCGATGAAACCCTTCGCCAAATCGAGGAACGTGAATTCTATGACAGTATCTGGGGGATAAGTATGGATTTGTTCCAAGACTCGGTGGAAAAATACAACAATACTTCGCGTTTTGAGACGAGTGAAGCCTTGAGAAGGAATGTGGCGTATTTCTCGGTTGCCCTTGAACTTTTAAAGCCTAATACGGAACAGGTTAAAATTTGTAGTGGCTCTGACTGGAAATGTAAGGGAGTCCAGGAATCATTCTTTAGGAAAGATGAATTGGATATATACTCCTTCAATACTCCACTGTTTGTGAAAGATGAGGTTGAGGAAGAGTTGGCGTTAATTCGGGGACATGTTGGTTTGAATGCGTCCCCTTTATTCGTCTACAAAGAGGACTATTCTCAGTACGTTCCAAGAGGGCATTACGCGAGTTCTGAGAGACTAAAGAATTATTTCAAGGCCGTGATGTGGTATGGTCGGATGAGCATGCTGCTTAAGGGGACTGACCAG
The DNA here is from genome assembly GCA_043823295.1 of Methanobacteriota archaeon. Taxonomy (GTDB): domain Archaea; phylum Altiarchaeota; class Altiarchaeia; order IMC4; family SCGC-AAA252-I15; genus SCGC-AAA252-I15. The sequence continues at coordinate 10,857 of JBDRAY010000145.1, forward strand.
GTGGGGGCTGGGGAACGATGCGTAAGCGTCCCGCCATGTAAAGCGTTAATCTCTGAATACGATGCGCAGATTCAGACCATGCAGGCAAGTCTTATTGCAGATGAATTGTCAAAAAATCAGGGATTGCTCGATAAATGGGAGAGGATTTACACTGTCACCTCCTTCTATGTGGGTTTTTCAGATGACTTGGGGCCATACGAGTATATTGACGCCTTGAATTCTGTTTTTGATGGCGAGTTTGATCTAAATGATTTATCTCAAGAAAAAATAGGTTTGTTAAAGGCGAAATTGGCTGAACACAGGCCTCCAAAGATATACGGTGGAACGGGTTTGTGCACTTACATGCCACCGTTTACTCCCGAGCAGGCGGATGAGTGTTTAGATTACACGAAGGGCTTCAGGTTTATGGGTCAGAGATTCATCCCTGATTCGTATATGTTCTCAAACCTCATTTCTCCGTATGTCGGTGATTTCCATGGAAAAAACTGTGGTGAAGTTTTTACTTGTGAATCAACCCTAGGAGGGCCTCAACGTGTGTTTCCGCGAGGCCTGGATGTTATGGCTCTTCTGGGTTCAAGCAGGGCAGCCGACCTCTTGATTGAGTTAGGCGACACTGAGTATTCGGGACGAGATTCTGAAGGAAACAACGTATCTTATGAAACCGCGTTTAATGAATTGAGGGGGGAATTCAACGGATTCGATGAGGTGGACTGGAATAGAAACCTCTACTGGAGCTGGTTGCACACCCTGAAACCTTTACTTAATGATTATGGGGGTGGTTACCCAACCTTCATGCAGACACGGGCATGGCAGGATAAATCTTTGACGACTGCACTTGCTTCATGGGCTGAACTCAGGCATGACACGATACTCTATGCAAAACAGAGTTCTTCCGGAGTCTGGGGGGCTGTGGTGCCGCGGGAATTCGAGGTAGTTGGCTATGTGGAACCTGTCCCTGAATTCTATAATAGACTCCTTGCTTTGACTAGAATGACAAAAAACGGTTTAAGTGACATGGATGTTTTGGATAACTCGTCAAAGCGGAGTTTTAATAAATTAGATGAAATTCTGCAAAGACTTGTGAACATTTCCACCATGGAGCTTGAGAATGAAATTCTTACTCAATCAGATTATGATTTCATAAAAAACTTTGGTGATACACTCGATGGTGTTATCTCAGATGTTCCTAGAGAGTCAAGGAAGACCACAATAATTGCAGATGTCCACACTGATTTAAACACAAAACAGGTCCTTGAAGAGGGTGTTGGACCTGTCAAACTTATTGTTGTAGCCTATATGTTACCTGACGGGAGAATCCTGGTTGGAGCGGGCCCTGTGATGACCTACTATGAGTTCAAGCATCCCTTAAGCGACAGGCTCACCGATGATGGATGGAAGAAAATGCTTGCCTCAAATCCCCCAAAAGATCCTGAATGGGTCGGAAACTACGCCGTATAACTCTTATTTGAGCCCCCTTTTCGCCAGTATTTCGTATGGTAGTCCGCGCACTTTCGCGGCGTTTTGGCACCAGCGCTGGTCGAAGCCGCGGCTTTTTATGGAGCGGATTTCCTTGCTGAAGAGGCTTGTCTTGGATTCGCGCGTGAGTATGTCTATGTTTCCCTTGTAGAGGTCTACCATGTATTTTCCATTGACGACGTCTTGCGTTTCCGCGATGAAGGCGTCCAACGCCTTCTTGAGTGGGTGATACCACATGCCGTGGTAGGTCAGGTACGCCCACTGGCGGTCCACGTCCATCTTGTAGTGTATCTCCTCCTTGGTCAGGCAGAACTGCTCCAAATCTTTGTGCAACTTGATTATCACGTGCGCTGCGGGAGCCTCGTAAATCTCGCGGCTTTTCAAGCTCATTATCCCGTCTTCGAACATGTCGATCTTGCCGATACCGTTTCGCCCTGCAATCACATTAAGCTCCGGGACCAGCTCTTCCAATGGCATTTTCTTTCCATTCAATGAGACCGGGATTCCCGCCTTAAACTCTATCTCTATTTCTTCGGGCTGGTCGGGGGCTTTTTCCGGGGGAGTCAGCCACAGCCAGATTCCTTCCGGAAGTTCTTGGTTCAGATCCACTGCGCCTGAGGCGATTGAGCGGCACCACATGGTCTTGTCGTCTCCGCCGGAAATCATTTCGGTGACTGGGACGTCCCAGTACTTGCAGATGACTTCCTCTTCGGTCCTCGTCAAGTCGAAGTCTCTCACAGGCACGAGAACCTTAAGCTCTGGTGCGAACATCTTGAAGACGTTGTGCATCCGATACTGGTCGTTTCCCTTGCCTGATGAGCCTTCCATGATGGCGTCGCAACCAAGTTCCGTGGCTTTTTCCGCGACAATGCGTGCGACAAGCTGTCTGGTCATGGACGTGGATACTGGGTATCCTTCATAGTCGGAGTTTGCCAGGATGGCCTTGGGGAGCCAATCGGTCGTGAACTCGTCCCGCGCGTCAAGGAAAATTGGATTAATCTTTAAGGCCTTGCCTTGTTTTTACTGTCGATTATCTCGTCTTCGCCTTGGCCTACGTCGATGTTTATCGCAACTATCTCTTCAGCCTTGTAAATCCGTCGCAGAAGCTCAACTCCAAGCGACGAGTCGAGCCCGCCCGAGTATGCTAGTGCAACCTTCTTTACTTCAGGCACTGGTGTTTCTAAAATCTTGTCCTCAATTTCCTTCGCATCCATTTTGTAATTAATTTAGTTGAAACATAATTATAACCAATGTGTTACAAATGTAACAATCGTGTTATATTAAAATGACAAGCATTCCCGAAGCCGTTGCAGATATAATAACAGGCGACCTACGCCTCTACGACGCACTCCAAATGGGGATAGTAAACCAGAAATCCCTCGCCCGCAAAATAAAAAAAGAAGTTGAATTCGCAACAGGAATGCCGGCAACTACCGTGGCCATCGCAATGGCGATACAACGCCTCTCAAAAAAAATCACGACCGAAAAAAAACTGCCTCGCTCCTACGTCGAAATATTCGCGAAATCAAGGCTGCAACTCCGAGACAACATTCATGTACTCTACCTGAAAAAACCTCCCGAGCTTGCGAAACTACCCCACGGCTTCACTGTCGTCGTCCGAGGCGTAGAGTCGACGACACTGCTCATAGACGAAGACAAGTTGCCTGAACTAAAAATACCTAAAGACACGGTATTCGAGGAGAAGGGGGATCTCACAGCCATAACCCTAACCGCGCCCAAGGAAATCACAGAGACTCCCGGAGTCATAGCCCACATACTAAACGCCCTATCGACAAGCAAGATAAATGTTGTCGAAGTCACCTCAAGCTACAACAACACGTACCTGCTCGTAGACAAAAAAGACAGCATAGCCACAGTACAGGCGATACGAGGGTTAATCGAGCGATCGAAAAACAAAAAATGAGGCATCTATACTGTAATGAAATTTAAATTATTCCCCAAAAGAAGTGGTGGAGGGAATTGGGAGGACAGGGTCTCCTTTGCTGTTGAAAGTTTATCACCCGGACAGATTATCACCCCAAATTGCGCGGAAATATTGGATTATGCAAGCTTGCTTGAGGGTGAGATATTGGATGTTGGTTTTGCGAACTGGACTAATTCACTCTATCTGGCACAATTAGGAAACGCAATCACAGGTGTGGATGTCAGTAAACGGGGAATACGCAGTTTCATGTATAACGCAAAGAAAATGGGGGTAGATCACCGAATTAACCCAATTCAAGCGGATGCCTGTAGAGTCTTTGATGGAAAATTAAGGGACGCGCAATTCGACGGTGCTATATCAGACCGTACGTTACACACACTACCAGTTCAAGATAGAGCCGAAGTAATAAAGAACATTCAAGACCATACAAAACCTGGTGGATTAAATATTATTGCCGGCCTGTCTCAGTCAGACCCTAATTTCAGGGGTAGATCCTCAAATCTCATGACTGAAGAGGAGATGAGGCGCTTGTACGCGGGTTGGGAGATAATCAAGTGCAAGGATGAAGTACTGAAACCTGAGGCAACACACACGCATGAAGATGGAACCGTGCATAAAGAACACTCACGGGTAATCCTTGTCGCAAAAAAAACGAGAAGGTTGAATGTGAGTTCAACCAATAAATAGGGAGACTAGTCTATGAGTTCCGCCAATACTCTCCTATTTCTTTTCTTTTCCAATTTGATAAAAGAAAGAGTCTTTTTCAACTCGCTCTTAATCCTCGCAAGTCCTAGGTTTCCCGTCGCCCCCGCAATCTTTTTCCCCTTAATGTTTTTCACAGGGTCTTCGTTTTTAAGTTTTCCCATGTTTTTCGCGACCTGTTTGTAAGCGTTGCGGAATGGGATTCCTTGAGCCACCAGGCGGAGCGCCTCGTCGGTCGCAAAGACTTCGGGCGTGAATCCTTCAAAGCATTTTTTCTTATTCACATTAAGTTTTTTCACGGTGAGATTCACCACGTCAACCGAAGCCTTGGTAACTGAAAGCCCCCGCATAAGCGGTTCTTTCGTCAACTGGACGTCACGGTTGTATCCTGAGATAAGGCCTGCAACAATTCCATAGACTTGGCTCTGATACCCCTGCACAATTGAGGTATTCGCCCGCACAAGCTCTAACGCGCAAGGGTTCTTTTTCTGCGGCATAAGCGAGGAGCCCAAGAAAAGCTCGTCCTGGAGCGTGAAGTAGCCCGTCTCCGGAATGCTCCAAAAGATTATGTCTGAAGCAATCCGCGAGAGGTCGAGCATGACCTGACTGCAAGCTGAAAGGACCGCCGCCTCGACTTTCCCGCGGCTGTTTGCGCAATACAAGACGTTATTCTGCACCTTTGAAAAACCCAAAAGCTTTGCAGTGAGCTCGCGGTCAACAGGGATTTCCGACCCGTAGGCTGCTCCGCTTCCAAGGGGGTTTTGGTCGACTAGTTCGAATGCGCAACTTAATAGTTTAAGGTCGTCTAAAAGCGACTCCGCAAATGATGCCGCCAAAAGGCCCACCGAGGAGGGCATGGCCTTTTGGGTGTGGGTGCGCCCTACGATGGGCACATCCTTGTTCTCGTTTGCAAATGATGTGAGTGTCTCGGCTAGCGTGATGGCTGCTTCCATAACGTCAATCAACTTATCTTTCATATACAATCGCATGTCTACTAGAACTTGGTCGTTTCGGCTGCGGGCGGTGTGAATCTTTTTTCCTGTGTCCCCCAGCTTTTCCACCAAGTGGTTTTCAATGGCCGTGTGCACGTCTTCATTGCTTTTAAAAATTTTGAATTTACCCTTCTTGTGTAGTGTATTGATGCCCTCTAATTCCTTTTCCAGCTTGACATACTCTTTTTCTGTGAGAACGCCGATTTTGGCAAGCATTTTTGCATGGGCTATCGACCCTGCGACATCGTACGGCACTAGTTCATTGTCTAGAATATAGTCAATGCCTACAGTGTATTCCTCTACGCTCTCATTCAGTTTAATCCCTTTATCCCAGAGTTTAGCCATAATCCCATCCACCAGTTTCTTAATTATTTGCCGCATGATATTTAAATTGAGTTTGGCGCGCCTATTTTTATTTTTTCCCGGTAATGTATTTAGATGTCTATTGATAGGGGTGTTCTAGTTCTAAAGGACGGGACCTGTGTAGAGGGGATTCCATTCGGGGGTGTGGGAGAATCCTGCGGTGAAGTAGTTTTCAACACTTCCATGGTCGGCTACCAGGAGTATCTGACAGACCCCTCATACCGCTACCAGATTCTCATGCCCACATACCCCTTGATAGGGAACTACGGCATAGATGAGTCCTCATTCGAATCGGATAAGATCCAGGCTGAAGGCTTCGTAGTCGGAGAAGTCTGCGAGAAGCCAAGCCACGCGCGCTCGAAAAAAACCTTGGACGAATTTCTGAAAGAGTACAACATCCCAGGGCTTTCTGAAGTAGATACCCGGTTTCTTGCGAAAAAGATCAGAATTCACGGAGTGATAGAAGGAATCCTTAAGACTCCGTATGAAAAAAAAGAACTCCCTGAGCTTAAAGAGAGGGCGCGCAAGCTCGACACTATTTCCAAGAAGGATCTTGTCGAGCTAGTTTCGACTAAATCGGAGGTTTATCACGATGCGGGCGGTAAAAAGACCGTCGTCTTGTTGGACTGCGGGGTCAAGATGAGCATAGTACGCGGGCTCCTTGATCGGAAGATTAATGTAGTTCAGGTTCCGGCCAAGACTTCAGCGGAAAAGATTCTGGCTCATAATCCGTCGGGGATTGTGGTGTCAAACGGCCCGGGGGATCCCGAGCGGCTTGACTACGCCGTCTCGACGGTTAAGAAGCTCGCCGACTCACAGCTTCCCTTGATGGGTATTTGCCTTGGAAACCAGCTTTTATCCCTTGCATTCGGAGGCAAGACTTTTAAGCTAAAGTTCGGCCACCGCGGCGCAAACCAGCCCGTAAAGGATTTAAACTCTGGTAGATGTTATATCACCAGCCAGAACCACGGTTTCTCGGTTGACCCGGATAGTCTCGAAGGGTCAGAGCTTTCCGTTTCTCACGTAAACATTAACGACGGGACTGTTGAGGGGGTAAGGCATGAGAGTCTTCCCATATGGAGCGTCCAGTATCATCCTGAAGCCCACCCTGGGCCTTGGGAAAATTATTACTTGTTCGACGAGTTTATCAAGGAGTTGAAATGATTGAGGGTATTAAGAAAGTCTTGGTTGTCGGAAGCGGGCCCATAAGGATTGGTCAGGCTGCTGAATTCGATTACTCTGGAAGCCAGGCTTGCCTTTCTCTCCGTGAGGAAGGGATAAAAACGGTTTTAGTAAACTGTAATCCCGCAACCATTCAAACCGACTTGGACGTATCCGATATCGTATATCTTGAGCCTTTGCGCTCCGACTTCATCGAGAAAATAATCAAAAAAGAGAGGCCGGACGGAATACTTCCAACAATGGGAGGTCAGACAGGCTTAAACCTTGCGACAGAGCTGCATGATCTCGGGATTCTCGAAAAATATGGTGTGAGGGTTTTGGGAACCCCAATTGACTGCATCAAAAAGGGGGAGGGTCGGTTGGAGTTCGCAGAGCTTATGAAAAAGATTGGGGAGCCTATTGCATTAAGCTATTCTGTTTCAAATCTTGAGGATGCATTCAAGGCCGTTGAAAAGATCAAGTATCCCGCGATAATCCGTCCCGGCTACACTTTAGGGGGGACTGGTGGAGGAATCGCGTTCAATGCGCAGCAGTTTGCAGAGATTGTGGAGGGTGGGCTTTTCGCAAGCAAAAACAACGAGGTACTGATTGAAGAATACGTGGGAGGCTGGAAGGAGATAGAGTATGAGGTCATGCGTGACGGCGCCGACAACTGCATCACCGTCTGCAACATGGAAAACTTCGATCCAATGGGCATTCACACTGGGGACTCAATCGTAATCGCGCCTAGTCAGACTTTAAACGACGAGGAATACCAGGGCCTTCGAGACGCATCATTCCGAATCATCCGGGCTCTGGGGGTTGAAGGCGGCTGCAACGTCCAGATTGCATTGGATCCCAGATCATTCGACTATAAAATAATCGAAGTAAACCCCCGGGTTTCACGGTCTTCAGCCCTCGCATCAAAGGCTACGGGATACCCCATAGCCCGCGTCGCCGCCAAAATTGCCTTAGGATACACGCTCGACCAGATCAGAAACGAGGTGACCAAAGAGACGCAGGCAATGTTTGAGCCCGCCTTAGACTACGTCGTCGTGAAAATCCCCCGCTGGCCCTTCGACAAGTTCAAAGGCCTTGGAAGAGTAATCGGAACTGAAATGCGCTCGACCGGCGAAGTCATGGGGATTGGCCGAAACTTCGAAGAGGCGCTCCAAAAAGCCATCCGATCCCTAGACATAGGATTTGACGGAATCTGCTGTAACAAGAGGATCCCGCTTACGGATCCTACAAAACTTAGAACGCTTCTAGCCAAGCCCACAGACCTTCGCCTCTACCACATCTATGATGCCTTAAAGGCGGGATTCACTTTAGAGGAAATACACAACCTCACAAGAGTCGACCAATTCTTTCTTGAAAAGATTGCAAACATAGCTGGTATTGAGCAGAGACTTTCCAGTGGAAGCGCAGATTCAAAGACTATTACTCGGGCAAGGCTTTACGGGTTTTCAGAGAAACAGATTTCAGAAGTTGCAAATCTCACTCCCGATGATGTAAAATCAAAGAGCAAGGCCAAGACGGTATACAAGATGGTCGATACTTGTGCCGCCGAGTTCGAGGCGAAAACCCCCTACTACTACTCGACTTTCGGGGACGTAAGCGACGTAAAGTTTTCAGACAAGAAGAAGGTTGTTATCCTGGGTTCAGGACCCATCCGGATTGGCCAAGGCATAGAATTCGACTACTGCACAGTACACGCGGTGACTGCTCTTAGAGAGCTTGGTTTCGAGACCGTCATCATAAATAATAATCCTGAGACTGTTTCCACGGATTTCGACACTTCAGACAAACTATATTTTGAGCCCTTGACTTGCGAGGCAATTTTGAACGTCCTCGAGACTGAAAAGGATAATCTGGTCGGAGTCATGGTCCAGTTTGGCGGTCAGACTGCGATTAACGTAACGGGAGATCTTAAAGACGCTGGAGTGAAGATTCTTGGCACCTCTCCCGATTCGATCGACATGGCAGAAGACCGGGGCAGGTTCGGCAAAGTGTTGTCTCGGCTTAATATTCCCTCTCCGAAATGGGATGTTGCAACAAACTTTTCAGAGGCGATCGCAAAGGCGAGGGTCTTAGGTTATCCCGTACTCGTGCGCCCTAGCTACGTTCTTGGGGGTAGGGCCATGAAGATTATCTATTCTGAAGACGAGCTCCGCGGTTTCGTTGACGAGGCCATGGAGGCTAGCGCGAACCAGCAGATTCTGTTGGACAAGTTTTTAGAGGATGCTATTGAATTGGACGTCGACGCCGTCTCGGATGGAGTCGACACTTACGTCGGGGGTATTATGGAGCACATCGAGGAGGCTGGAGTTCACTCGGGAGATTCTGCGTGTGTCCTCCCAACGCAATCCATCCCGCAAAAAGTTAAGGAGACAATCATCGACTACACCAAGAAGATGGCGAGAGAGCTTAAGGTGGTAGGTCTTGTCAATATCCAGTACGCTGTGAAAGATGGTATTGTTTACGTTCTTGAGGCTAACCCCCGATCTTCGCGCACAATCCCATTCGTCTCTAAGGCTACTGGCGTGCCTCTTGCAAAGATTGCTGCGAAAGTGTGTGTGGGAGAGAAACTCCGCGACATTGTGTCTGATTTCGGAAGACCCGGAAAATTCAAACACATCTCTGTGAAAGAAGCAGTCCTCCCCTTCAACAAGCTTAGGATCGACCCCCAGTTGGGGCCTGAAATGCGCTCTACAGGGGAGTCTATGGGAGTCGACTTGGATTTCGGAGTCGCATACTACAAGGCTCTTTTAGGTGCAGGCATGAATCTTCCGCTTTCAGGGACGGTATTCATATCTGTTGCCGGCAAACACAAGGAGAAGACTGTTGAAATCGCAAGGAAGTTCAGGGAACTTGGCTTTAAATTACTTGCGACAGTGGGCACTAACAAAAGGTTTGTTGAATCGGCTGTTGAATCAAACCGCGTCTTTAAGGTGGGTGAGGGCTCCCCCAACATTTTAGACCTCATCCAGAAGGGTGAAATCGACTTGATAATAAATACTGCCGGGAGGGAGATGGGTGAGAGGAAGGATGGGAGATTAATCAGAAAGTCTGCCGTGAAATACGACATACCCTACATCACAACGACGACTGGTGCTGCCGCTGCCGCATCCGCCATCAAGGCGGTAAAGGAGAAGCGGGTGCACGTTAAATCCCTAAACGAGTACACGTCTTAACTGCGCCTTCCTTTCGGCCAGACGATTCTGCGCTTCTCACCCTGGGTTATCGTCACGTTCTTGGACAGTTCATGTCCAAAGTTTTCCACACTTCCGCCAACGTGTATGCTTCCGCTTGA
>JBDRAY010000146.1:0-5267 GCA_043823295.1 Methanobacteriota archaeon
AACCTGGAAGTTTTCGAGTCCGATTTACTTAAAAAAACCAGGTGACTGCGGTTCTCCCCCTAAATTGAACCGATTTTTGTACACCCTCCCGGGGCTTTTTATGTTTTCGTTCTGATATTTTATTTATGAGATTGTTTTCTGTTTATCTTATTGTTTTGTTTTTGTTATTGGGAGGTCTCATGTATTATGATTATCTCTGGGAGAAGTATTATGTTGCTGCTCAGATTGATTGGCAATTGAATGAATGTCCGAAAATAATTGAGGACTGTGATAATAAGGTTGAAGAATATCAGAAAGAGAATCCTGAGGTTACTGGTATTTGGGGTTGTACTCGAAATTGTTACGAAAATTTTGATGAAGGTGAATATCGGGCGGAATTAAAAAGAAACCATAGCTCAGGATACTGGATACCTGTCATTCTATTCATTCTATTCACATTATTATTATTTTTCTTATATGTAAAAACAAGAGATAATCACAATAGAATCTCAAAAATTTTCTTAGCTGGATTACTCATACTCCTAATATCAATGGGATATGTTTTGATTTTAATGCTCGAATCTATGAATACTTTTCTAGCTTGACGAAAATAACTGAGAACTAGGCTTTGTACATTAGTTTCGTCACCCTCCCGGGGCTTTTAACCTGTTTTAATTTCGCTGTGCTGTGTGTTCGCCCTTTTTTTTGAACACTTTTTTCGAGTCGCCGCCGCGGGCAAACACTTTCTTTTATTTTGGGAACCAGTGTCGGGTCTTGTTTGCTATTGAAACTAACAGCAGCATTATGGGCACTTCAATTAGGACTCCTACGACGGTGACGAGTGCGGCGCCGGATGAGAGGCCGAAAAGCGAGATTGCGACTGCGACTGCAAGCTCGAAGAAGTTGCTCGCCCCGATCATGCATGCGGGTGCTGCGATGTTGTGGGGTAGCTTCCATAGTTTCGCCCACCCGTAGGCGACTGTGAAGATGAAAAATGTTTGTATTGCCAGCGGGATGCCGATCAGGATTATGTGAATCGGGTTTTCAAGTATTATCTCGCCTTGAAAGGAGAACAGTATTACAAGCGTTAAAAGCAGGCCGGATATTGTTATCTTCTGTAGGTTTTTCACAAAACTTTCTTCAAACCAGCCCTCGCCGTGTTTTCCGATGAGATAAATCCGTGAGAGGTATCCAGCCACCAAAGGTATCACAATATACAACACAACCGAGAGAAGTATCGTGTCATAAGGCACAGTGAGCTCTGTCAAGCCAAGTAGGAACATGACTATCGGCGCGTAAGCGAAAACAAGAATCAAATCATTGACCGAAACCTGCACGAGAGTGTAGTTAGGGTCGCCGCGCGTGAGATAACTCCAGACGAACACCATTGCCGTGCAAGGTGCTGCGCCAAGAAGTATCGCGCCCGCAAGGTATTGTTCCGCGAGCGCCGGCTCAATGAGGCCTGCGAAAATCACCTTGAAAAAAAGGTATGCGAACGCGAACATTGTGAATGGTTTGATAATCCAATTAACTGTTAATGTCAGGAAAATACCCTTCGGTTTCCGTCGTATCTTTAACACGTTTTTAAGGTCGATTTGCACCATCATCGGGTAAATCATAAGCCAAATCAATACTGCAACAGGTATTGAAACGTGCGCGTACTCAAAACGAGAAAGCCAGTTGGGAAAGGCGGGCACAAGCTCGCCCAACGCGATTCCTACAATAATGCAGGCTAAAACCCATACGGTCAAGTATCTTTCAAAGAAGCCCAGACTTTTTTCTTTTTCACTCATCGTCTAGAGAATACATAATCTAACCTAAAATAATTAAATCAATCTTTACCCGGTTTTTTAAACAGTTTTTTTCGAATCCTGGCGCGGGCAAGACTTTTTCTTATTTCCTGTTTTGATGTTTTTCGTTCATATCTTTCTCAGAATGCAATGTTTTTATATGGTAATTCGTACTGTAATAGGCGGAAATGGAAAAAAGGGACCGTAAGATCTGGCTTGAAATCCGAAAGGACTTCGAAGACGTTTACACCAGGAAATTCCTGCAGGTTCCGAAAGTCACCAAGAAATCGAAGGGTTTCAAGCTTCGAGGCAGGGGAATCCACTCCGTAATATACACTACAGACTTGGTAGTCGTAAGAAACAACAATGCAGACGCCACAATGCTCGTCTACCCGTTCACGCCGGAACCCATAATCCTTAGGTCTTTTGTTCGCTGCGCTCAGAGGCCTATTTTCGTGGGAGTGGGTGGAGGCGCAACGACCGGCAAACGCATAGCCCATTACGCGTTGAATGCGGAATTCATTGGAGCGAGCGCCGTCGTAGTGAACGCCCCGATCACCACTTCGGATTTGGTTCGGGTTAGAGAGTACACTGACCTTCCGATCATCGCGACGGCATTCACCTTAGAGCAGGCTCGTGAGAAGATGGTTGCAGGTATTGATGTGTTAAATATTGCCGCTGGGAAGGACACTCCCGACGTGGTTCAAATTGTTAGGGATGAGATGCCTCACGTCCCGATTCTCGCTTCGGGGGGGCGTAGTGATGAGTCTATTTTAAAGACGATTAAGGCGGGTGCGAACGCAATAGTTTATACCGCCCCGAATATGAACGAGCTTATGAGCGATTTGATGGGCCAGTATAGGAAGAGGATGAGTTATTATACGGGCAAGGACAAGGAGTAGTTGCGTGTTCCAAGCCCTACTTTTTCCGCGTATTCTAGGATGTAGCGTCCGTCTACTCCGTGCTTTTCAAGGAAAGGGTCTACGTTACCATAAGCTTTTTCTACCAGGTCCATGCTTGCGGCGTCAATTGCGACTGGATCCCGGCTTAAAAGTATTCCGACGTCGTCTATTATGGAATCCTGTTTTATTCCGAAGCAGTCGCAGTCGTACGTCACGTCGGTTAGAAAGTTCATAAACCACCAGCTGCGGTCTTTGAGGGCTGCTTTAGCGTAGGCGACTATCCTTTCCATGAGTTTTTTGTTCACTGAATCAGACATGTCCCAGGGTATGTCTATTGCTTTTTCAGGGCAGATCGCAATACAATGGGCGCAGCCAATACACTTGTCCGAGTCTATTTGCGCCTTGCCGTCCAGGGATATTGCGTCGACGGGACATTCGGAGACGCAGGTTCCGCATCCAATGCACGCCTCGGACTTAACCGTGGGGGAGATGATTGAATGCATCTGCAGCTTGCCGGGCCGGCTTCCAAGACCCATACCGATGTTTTTTAACACTCCTCCGAAGCCAGCAGCCAAGTGTCCCTTAAAGTGTGTTACTGCAATCCATTGACTGTATTTTTCTATGCCGGCACCCATTTTGGCTTTTTCTATGCCGCCCAGATTTACTTCAACTTCGACAGAGTCCCCTCCATACTCTCCGCCAAGGATGTCGATGTCTAAAAAATCGAAGCCGTGTTTTCGGGCGACCTCAAGGTGGTCTTTTTTCGTGGTCCTGCTTCCCCGGTAGAGGACGTTAGTCTCCACGAAAACGGGAGTTTCGAAGACATTGGACGCGTCTTTAAGCCACTGCGGCTTTATGTGAGTTACGTTTCCGTCTTCGCCAAAGTGGATTTTCAACGCGACCTCGCCTTGGCCGAAGTCCCGGGATATGATTTTAAAGCATTCTGACGCTGCTTCCCTAAGATTTAAAATGCCGTCGAAAAGAATTACTTTTGATGGATTCATCGAAAGCTATTTACACTAAAAGTAAATTAATTGGAATGGACGAATTGAAATCCTCCTTCAATCGGGTGAATGAAAAATATTTCAATTCAAAGCTTCGAGAGAGCGGCTACTCGTTTAAGTGGGGGGATTTATCGGGAACTTTTGGGAGAGTCACCCGCAGTTGGGGTCGAGCCCACATTAAAGTCCACGAAAAGCTTAAGGGTGATTTGGAGCTTACCGACTACGTCATGTTGCATGAGGTCTTGCATACCGTCCGCGGATTCAGGGGTGTTCGACGGCACAGTGGGAAATTCAACCGAAAGATGATTGAGCTTCTGGGTGTGGAAGAGTTCAAGCGGCTTGAGAAAAGACTCCATGAAGTAGACATTAAAAAACGGGTGTTTAGAAGACGTTACGTCTACGAATGCCCGGGTTGCGGTGGTGAAATCATTCGGAAGAGGAGGATAAAAAACAGTTCGTGCGCGAAATGCGACTCGAAATACAATCCAGAATTCAACCTGGTTTTGAAGGACATATATTCGATACAACCTTAAAGGATATGTATGGACAGGCCTGTTGTGGACCATATCGCAGACAAGACCTTCGATGACGGCATAATAGACAAAATCCCCTTACCCCCGATAAACGACCGAGCTTGCGTCATCGGGGGATAATCGGACTTCTTGATTCACTTCTGGAATTTAACCCTGAGGGAAACACACCCGAAAAATACGCGAAAAATTTCACCACTCTCGCAAAAATCAGGCAGCCTTTAAGCCACATCAAACCACCCAGGAGGAGCCGCAGGTTAAGGGTGTGAAAACTTAGTCCCCAGCCTCTGGATAAGGTTTTAGGACGAACTCCATTATGCTTGCGGACTTCTTGCCTATCCTTAAAAGATTCCTCGCAACCAGAATCACGCCGATAGCCCTGTGAGTCTTCAGCTCGCTTTCATCCACAAAACTTATCAGGTTCTTATACTGGTCCTTAAGACGCTTATTCATCCCAAGCACATTGTATGCGACCTCCTCGTCGCATTCGCCGAAAGCGTTGGAAACGTTTCTGAACATATCGTATGCTAGTTCCTTCTCACTCCTAAGGAGTGCTGAAACCTCGTCATCGTCGAGACACGGATACTTCAACGCCGAATCCGCGATAAACCAAATGTGATCCGCAATACGCTCCAAGTGTGTTGAAGAGTCGATTAGCACAAGCGATAGTGGGACGTTACCGCCTGTTGGCATGCCCTCAAGGTAGGTGAGAATGTTTTTCCTCACATTCACCTCAAGCTCGTCAACCATGTCATCCATTCCAATAGACTTCTCCGCCTTCCCGATGTCATTCTCTTCAAGCGCGTCCCAAGCAAGATCAAACATCCTCAAAGAATGCTCGTGCATCTTTTTGACATCCTGGAGGGAACGGTTTAACAGCTGATGAGATTTTACAAGTTTAAGCAAGTCCCAAGTAAACATAGAATCACCATCCGAAGTATATTACTATTGCCGGTATTATAAAGAAGAATAATAATGTAAAGACGATGAGGGACAGACCCCCCCTCCGGGAGGAGGTGATCAAGCCGGAAATCTTTAACGCGATTTTTGGCGGCATATCCC
>JBDRAY010000147.1:0-5906 GCA_043823295.1 Methanobacteriota archaeon
AGCGTCTAATATTTCCTCCCTTGTCTTGGGTTGGTCTGAGGGATCTTTTTCTTTATGCATGGTTGAATATGGAATTTTTCCTTTTAAATTCACTCCATAAGCTTTAACAGTATCGCGTTTTGCATGTGCATCCGATTTTCAGCCTGTTGGAATACGACGGAGTTCTCACTGTCGATTACTTCGTCAGTCACCTCAAAACCTCTGTGCGCGGGCAGGCAGTGCATGAAAACAAAATCTTTCTTCGCGTGAGAAACCAACTCGGAATTCACCTGGTACGGCCTGAAAGCCTTCTCCCTCACCTCCTTCTCCTTCTCGTCGCCCATGCTAATCCAAACGTCCGTGTAGACGACGTCGGCGTCTGAGACCGCTTCCACCGGATCTCGGATTATATTCGCACCCTTGATGCTAGGATCAAAACCTTCAGGGCAAGATACAGTAAAATTCAATTCCAAAATCTTCGCAGCCACAATCAGAGAGTTGCACACATTATTCCCGTCCCCCACATAAACGATCTTCCCGTCGAGTTTCCCACACTCTTTCATTGTGAAAAGGTCTGCGAGAATCTGGCAGGGGTGTTCAAGGTCTGAAAGCCCGTTTACCACCGGGATGCTCGAGTTTTTCGCAAGCTCGGAGACGGTCTCGTGCGCAAAGACCCTGGCCATCACGGCGTGCGCGTACCCGGAAAGCGTCTTCGCCGTGTCCCCGATCGACTCCCCCCGCGACAGCTGGCTCCCCGACGGGTCAAAGTATATTGCATGCCCCCCGAGCCTGGTCATCCCAGCTTCGAAACTAATCCTAGTCCTCGTCGACGGCTTCTGAAACAGCATGATGAGAGTCCTGTTCTTTAAAGAATCCAAGTATTTTTCTGGATGCGCTTTCACATCCACACTAACTGTGATTAGATCTTCAATCTCCTTCCTACTGAAATCCCCAACCGACAACAAATGCTTTACCATGGTTTATATTATCCCCCCACGCTTTTTTAAGCGGCCTTTTTCCCGGAGGACTCTCCCGGCTCGCCTACAGCACCCTTCTTATCAAAGTTCTTGGAAGCCTTCTCCAACAGTTCAAGCCACCGCTCAGTGGAAGGCTTAACCCTGCCCGTCGCATACGCCTCCCACTCCTTCTGCTCGTCACCTTCAAGGTTTTCTGAGACAGTTCGTACCGTGTTTTCTCTTGCCGTCCGGGTTAGCTCAATCCATCTTTCCCCTTCCCGTGCGTTTAAAATACCTTTCTCTGAAAGTTCCCCCCACTCACGTTTCTGCCCCTCAGACAGGTTTTCGGAAACGGCCGTGTTGAACTGGATTCGTGGGCCGTCTAGCTCCCGTATCATCTTTTGCACGGTATTTGAGTGATAGATTGCCGGCGCCCTAATCTCAAGCCGCCTCCTGCCTGTGAATCCAGCAAACCTCTCCCGGTACATGAGGATTCGGTCGAGGTAAGGAAGCCTCTCGGTGATGAAAGACTGTTCATCCTGTATTCCCCACGAAGATCCGTCGTCCTCCGCCAGCCCGCGGCCAGTAAATAACCTACCTCTAAATTCATACCCCGGAAGGCTTACGGCCTTTCCTCCTATTGGCGTTCCTGAAATAGGCTTAACTGTGCCCGCTGACGCCTTCTTCGAGGCTTCGACCACTCGGTCTCTCACGTCCCTGAGATTGCGGAATTCATCATTTAGTTGCCCTAAAGCGTCCGCGCCTGACGCCCTGCTCTGCAACCCGTCTTCGGTACTGCTTACTACGCGGACAGGCTTGTCTTTTTCTGATTTGTATTCAACTAGTCCTGCACTCCTCTTATAGAGTATGGCGAGTTCCTCCGTTGATGTAGTCGCTTCCGCATCAAGTTTATCGAGCCTTGTAATATCCTCTTCGGTTAATAGGACGCGAAAGTCCATTACCTGGTCCTTCAATCCGAGGGTGCGTTCGACCCTGCTTCGGAGTCTGTCGTGCTTTTCCTTGAGGGGTTGAAGTTTCTGCAAGTTCTTGTCCAACTCCCTATTCAAACCTAGCGTGAACAAGCCCGTCTGTGGAGCGAGTTTCGCATTCTCTTTTTCGATCTTCCCGATTTGGGGGGCTAGCTCTCGCATGCCCGATAGACATTCCCTTACCGCCTCCCCCTCTCCCAAACTCAAACCGGTCTTTTTTTCGCCGAGCAGGTTTTCTTCCGCGACACGTGATCTGAAGAGCGCTGTCCCGCTTTGTCTCGTCCTTTTTACAGCATCTTGTGTTAATTCGTTATCTGGAGATGATTCCGGTTTCACGAAACCCTCCGTGCAAGCTTGTATGGTCTTATCGACCGCCGCAAACCGGGTCTTTTTCTCGCCTTCAAGACGAACATTCTTCACTTCCCTGAAAGCGCTCGCTGTCGCGGAGACCCCGTATATTCCTCCCCCAACTCCCGCACCTGCAGCGGAGCCTACTGGGCCACCGGCGGAGCCTATCATGGCTCCCATCCCCGCCCACTTGCTCAATCCCGCACTACCACTCACGTATAGCTGGGCGTCTGATATATCAAAGTTCGAGACGCGGGAACCGTAGTGCCATCCCTCTTTAGCCGCGAAGACGGGGGCAAGCACCTGCATCACTGTTGGAAACACATTTGGTGAGAGCTTGACCCCTCCTTCGAATGCAAGAACCCATCCTACGTTTCTTGCCCCAACCTTGGCTAGATTTTCAGGCGTTAAGGTCTCCCTTGGATGGTCTACTATAGTGTCTGCCAGTTCGCATACCGCAAATAAAGCAGACCAAGATGCAACCCTCCCAGCCGGATGCTTTAAAACTTTCGGCAGTTCCCTCGGCTTCGTTAAAAATCCCTTTTCAGGCGTTACCACAGGCGGCGGCCTTGGTCGCCCGAGACCGAAGTCTTCATAAAGACTGTCTCTTATTTTCAACTTCAATTCCTGGGAACCCTGGGCCTGCGGGTCTGTGCTTTCCAGGTCGAATAGTGCTAGTGCTTGTTCAGGGGAGAGCCCCAGCTCTTTGAGACTTGCGACTGTTGCTTTGTTTTTAAAAACGTGCTTGTGTTCTATCGCCTGCCGAGCGATTTCCGGGTCGATGATTTTCAGTGCGTATTCACCTGCTTTGGCAAGGCGTATGGATTGTAGTTTCGAGCCTCCTCGCCGGGTTATGTCAGGTGTGTAGCAGTCTGGCGAGCGTTCGTCGAAGGTGAGCCTGTAAAGTTCGCCCAGTGCCCTAACCTGTTGTTCGCTTAATTGACTTACTGCCTTTACGCTGAGGGATTCTTGGACAATGCCCCTGCAGTATTCTGCTGGATGAGTCCTGTGTCTTACCGCGTCTTTAGCGCTTTTCGGGTCGAAGCCGAGGTATAGGGCCCGCTTGTATCCTGCGGAGGCGTCGCGTGCGCGAGAGCATTCCCTGAAGCCTTGTTCGATTGATTTAGGCAGTGGTTTTGCCAGGCCTGCCTGCATCCTGCGGGGGTCGAATTCTGTTAGCGGGTTTTTGTTTACCAGATACCCCTCTGCTGCATTGTATTTCAAGTTCGGGTTGTTAGCTACTAACCTGTCCACTAAGTCGGCCATGTTCTTGCTGATTTCCAAGGTTTTGGGAGGGCTTTCGGGGAAAACGCCTTCAACTTCCACGGCCAAATCCGTTACTGGTTTTACTCCGAGGTACGTAAAGAGCGCGTTTCTCGCGGATGAAGGGTTGGTATCCACTGCGGCTCGCAGTATTCGCTTTGTCATGCCGTCGAGGTTTTGGATTCTTGTAGTAATTCTTTGGATGCTTTCAATTCCTAATCCCGCATCGATTAAATTTTGTTGGGTTGGCAGGTTTACTTCCGCTGAAAGGTCTTTTATCGAACCGAAGTCGCCGATTACTGCCGTCAATTTTCCCGATGATTTGTCTCGAACCGGGAAAAAACAGTCTGGTTCGAGTTGAAAGCCCTGTCTTGTCGCAATATTAGTTTGACGCCGCATGTCTGCATAAAAGTCGAGTGAATCCTGCCTGGGTAGCCGCGCTATGTCACTTTTCACGCCAGTGTCTAAAAGCGTTGTAAGTTGGGCGTACCTGCCTCTCCCAAGGCTTTCAAGGCGGGTCGTAGGCACGATTCTCAAGCCCAAACCTTCCATGCGGTTTCTTGTCTTGAGCGCCTCAATCAATGCGTGTTCCCTCGCAGGGTATGATGGTCTTTGATCCCTTGTTAAATGCCCTTCGTGTGGGGTTTTCCGTGCGAGAGGTATGGTTTTGGTCTTACCCCTCCTCCCCTCAACAGTCACTGTGCTCTTCTCGACTTTACCTTCCATCCCCTCTCCGAGAGGCTGCCCCCTTTCTACTGTTACGCGACGAGGTTTCCTACCGCCTTCAACAGTTTTCGCAGTTTTTACTCCCGAATCAGGATGAGGCGATACTTCTTGCGCACGAGCAGGTGGCTTTCCAGAATCCGGCCGGCCGGGAACCCCTGGGGGAAACCGTTCTGGTGTTAACGCTGGTCCCCGGTCATGGAGGCTTGAGGTTGATGGTTTCCTCCAGATTCCGTCCGGGGGTTGATTCGACCCTGGATTGTAGATTTTAACGGGCTCAAGCCCCACCTCCTCGAAGTATCTTGAGGCCTCAGAGTTCCAGGCGAAGACGTACCCGTCCCCTGCAGGAAGTTTTTTTGCAATTTGTTCGGCGAGATGTTCGAAATACGGGTGCCTACCCCCAGTGGATGAGTCACCTGAATTAATCACATCTGAGTCTATGGCATTTAGAAAAAAGCATATCTTGCCTTGCCTGGATTCTCCGTCGGGCATCCTGCTTACGAAGTCGAGCATGTCTGCGTTCACGTATGCGACTTCCAGATTGTTGGGGCGGGTGAGGTTGTATCTTGCGAGTAAACTGGCATCGGCGATGTTTCTGTAGGGGTCGTAGTCTCCAGAAAACTGGATGAAGGGGTCGACGCCCGTGTAGCCTGCTCGAATCCCGCTTTTTTCCAGAAACCGCTGTAAAGACGGCTTGCATGCATCAAGAGGGGGTTCTGATGCAGTCTGTGCAGAAGAAACTTCACTTTCACCTAAACCCTGTTCCCTCAATAAGTTTCCCCTGTAATTCGGATATTTTTTCCACACATCCAGTGAACCCGCTCCCAAGTCGACTACGTGGGCTCCCTCTAGGATGGGCTTAACATCAGGAAGGTGTTGCCCCCAAACATCACCCACACGGGTGCCAGACATCGGAGACAGACTAACACGTCTCTGGGAAGTAGGGCGCTCTTGAGATGTTCCAAAGTTTTTCACGTCATCGATCATTTCAATGACTTCAGTAGGGCGTTCCGGCACTTTGTCTTCAGGCAGCAGGAGTTCGTTGAACGGTATCCTGGTTTCCGAGGGTGGCTCAGTTGGGTCTAGTTCGCCCGTCTCCCCTTTCGGGCCCAACGGCTCCATCAAGGATACTAGTCCCTCCGGTTTGGTGGCTCTGATGAGAGTCCTCCGCGATTTAGGGTCTACGACCTCCACTTCCAAATCTCGGGCTTCTTCGATTGCTTCCAGACCCGGCTTACGAGCAGACTTAAGCTTTTCGTTGACTCCTTCAACGGTGAAGGGGGTTTCACTGCTTTCTGAGAGTAGCTTCAATAACTCTTCGGTCGAGACGTCACCCCTTCTAATTGCCTCTTCTAAAGCTTTGGGCAACTGTTCTTTACCCAAATTGACTCTAAGCGTTGGTCTGCCAGACTTGTCCAAGTCGATCTCGTAACCCTTGTCCTCTATTATCCTGGAAGTCATCTAAGGCATCTCACAATCGGTCTGTTTATATATAGTTAATAAAGATTATTATTCAACGATGAAGTGGACGAAAAAAGACGTAATATCTATCAGAGACTTCTCCAAGGAGGAGATTGATTACGTTCTTGAGAAGTCTGCCCGGATGGAAAAGCTTTTTAGTCAGGGCAAGGTTTCGAGTCTTTTAAAG
>JBDRAY010000148.1:0-9447 GCA_043823295.1 Methanobacteriota archaeon
ATCCTGTATTCACGGGCACTTCCAAACAATCTACCCCTGACCGCGGCTAAAACCCCCATATTCAATAAGTAATTTGTTCTCACGATAAAATAGTAATCAAGGAAAACTCTTGGTTTTTTTCTTCCCGTTACCCTAGTATTAATTGATGAAGTCTGAGAAATCTTCGGGCAGGCTTGATTTGTTTGCCGCTGTGAAGGGTGAGGTTGAGCTTCCAGGCATGTTTCAAGGAGTCTTAGCTGATATAAAGCCTCCCGTTGAAGATGATATTCCAAGGATTGTTGAATTATCACAGCTTCTGAGGGAGAGGGATCATTTGACCGAGGCTGGGGGTCCGGCGCTTATTTCGGGAGGTGGTATTCCAAGCTATCACACATACTGCAGAGTGTACAAACAAGAGGGAGTGGTACAAGGATTCACGGCCATCCTAGTAAACGACATGTCTAATGTGGGATACTTGGGTGAGACCGTCGTCGACCCGAATTTCAGGTTTGGTGTGGGCGCGCTTATGGATGCACAGCTTATGACAGAGCTTGAGGAGACTGGTATCACAAAGTTTTTCACAAATCCCAATGAACATGCAGTTAAGGGTTGTGAAAGAGTGGGGTTTGCGCATGTGGACTGCGACACGATTTCATCAAGTCCTGACAAATTCTATGCCATAGGCATGACGACAGTTGAAGTTGCGGCGGAGAATGCACGGAAACACATTGTAGGTGACTATTTTCATGATCCCGCTTCTGAAGGTGCAGACAGCCTAAACTCGTGGGTTGCATTCAACAAGTATTGTGTTTCACGCACCCCCCATAAATTCGAAATATGTGGTGGCGGTTCTGGTGGGAGATGTTTTATTTCAACTGGTGAATTACAGGACATGGATTTTAATCAAACACACTTGTCGCTCATGTTGCACGAGGGAAGTAGGGATCTCCTTCGCTGGCAGATTTTCAGAGACAGTGAAGACCCCATAAAACTTCCTCAAGGCTTCAACCCCGTGGATGACTTGGCCTTAAGCGCTGCCAGATACCGCGTGGAAGGGCCCCGATACCGAAGCGAACTCTACGATTCCCTCGACTCTGGGGTTCTGCATGAATTCCGCAAGTACTTGTGGCTTAGGAAATTCCACGATTGGGAGGAATTCGACAAGCAGAAGGAAGACGTGGAAATCGGAAGTAACCTCCCCTGCGAGGTAACGAGAGGTGGGAAAACTATCTGGTATCCTAATCCGCCGGGACACTGTAAGTAATATGTGACATAAACTGGTAGGTGGGTGTTGTCATAGGCGGCTCACTTTCCCCCTACAAACAGTTGTTTATAATGTATTTCACCCGAATTTTCCGCGGCTGAATCCGAGGATTTTGTCGCACCGGGGGCAAGAGTACAAGATCTCTTGTTTGAGGATTCCTGCACCCTTCTTCTCGGTTTTAACAGTGTCGAGTGACACTTCGGATTCGCAGAATGGACACCTGGCCATTGGAATATTATTTTTTTTTAATATTAAATATTTTACCTTTGAGTGTATTCCTGAGCTGGTATTTCTGTTTTCAGGTCTTGAGGTATTTCGCAGGTTTCCATGGAGCCCACCGTGATTCTTACTTGTGTGGATGTGTATTGACAGGTGTCTCCGCTTATTGTTGATTGGACGCTATTGTAAACCTCTTTATCAAAGTTTGTTAGCTCGTATGTGATGTATGTTCTCATTGGGTGGGTGGAGTATACTCCACTAAGCTTTCCGTAGCAGCGTGTCTCAATTTCCTTGGTTTCTTCGAGCGTGTTTTCACAGACGTTGAAGGTTGTGATGGTAGTCGTTGAAGTGGATGAAGTGCTTGTGGTTGTTGTGGTGGTGGTTGACGTGGTTGATGTTGAAGTGGATGAAGTGGAGGTGGATGTTGTAGTGGTACTGTATTCTGTGAAATAGTAGTAGCCTACTCCAATTGAAACTGCGAATGCCATGAAAAGCAGGAATATCGCAATCAAGATGATTATTACGTGTTTTGTATTCAACTTCATGGAAAATATATTGGATTAAAAGTAATTAATAATTGTTTGTTTAGAAGCCAACGAAAATACAAAGATTGAACATTGTTTAACTTTTTGTCATTTTTTAGAAAAACTGTATGTTTTTTATACATAATAATATAATTGACCGACAAAAAAAATTTTCGGGGGTAAAAAAATGGTTGGGAGAAAAACTGGAACACAAATAGCATTAATGATCCTACTACTCGGCGGAAGTGTAAGCTCACAACAATTAGCTTGCATTCCAGCAACCGAAAACATTATTATTCAGCCTTCGAGCAGGGACTCAACACTTCATTCATACTTCGTAAACAATAATTACGGCGACTTCCCGTATCTTGAAGGATCCTCCTTCTATGAAAAACACTTGCTCATCGGCTTTGAACTGCCCCCTTTACTCCCCAACGTCAATGTTGTTGAAGCGAGAGTCCACTTATGGCAGTTTTATGCATGCTGCCGGACTACTGGAGGGATACCAGACAGAACTTACGGAATTTACCGCGTCAATGAAAACTGGGATGAAGGAACAGTTACTTGGGCCAACAAGCCTGAAGCTTCGGGAACACCAACAAGCATGCAAGTATTAAACGCAGACTCAGGGTGGAAGATTTGGGATGTGACAAGCGACGTCCAAGACATGTATTCAGGGTCACACTCAAACTTCGGATGGTTGGTGAAAGATGAGGTTGTTGGAACCCCACAAGCTAACAGACACTTCTACAGCCTGGACGCACAGCCTTTCGACCCGAGAAAGCCGATACTTGAGATAATCACCAGGGAGGTGGAGACTGTATGCGACGACCTAATCGATAATGATGGAGACTGCCTTGTAGACTGCGCCGACCCTGACTGCAACTTGAATCCAATCTGCGGATACACGACGACCACGACCACTACATCAACTACGACCTCTTCCTCAACAACTTCGAGTTCGACAACAACTACCACAACCTCAAGCACGACAACCACCTCGACTAGCACTACGACGACGACTTCGACCACCTCGACGTCGACTTCATCAACTACTACCTCGACGACCACTTCGACATCAATCATCCCGGAAACCACGACTACTACTTCAACCACGACACTCTTGCCGGGCACAACCACGACAATAGGGGAAACCACAACGACAACCTCGACTTCGACGACCACTACCTTAACGGAAACTACAACCTCGACGACTTCCACGGTCCCTGAGACCACCAGCACGACCTCAAGTTCGACTACGACGGTTCCGTCGACCACGACCTTGCCCGCGACATCAACGACAACGACGACTTCCACGACAACAACCACGACGACTTCCACGGTCCCGGCCACAACCACCAGCACGACAACTACAACTTCATCAACAACCTCGACGACAACAACGTCGACCTCGAGCACGACTACCTCCAGTTCGACGTCGACCTCGTCCACCACAACAAGCACCAGCTCGACGACATCCAGCACGTCTTCTACCATGCCTGCAACAACCACCACATTACCCTGTATTGAAGAAGGTGGAAGTACTGGTGTTTTCCCTGGCATGCCCGAATGCTGTCCCGGATTGAATTACGTTAGTTGCGATTCACCAGGACTAGGCGGAGAGTGTCTACCTTGTACTGGTGCGAGTATTTGCACAAAATGTGGTGACGGTTTTTGCGGGCTTGGAGAGAACGTCTGCAACTGCCCCCAGGATTGCGAGCCCACTACTACGACTTCAACGACAACGACGACATCGTCAACTACCAGTTCAACCACAGTGACTGCGACGACAAGCACCATGCCTGAGACAACCACGACAACATTCAGCCCGTTCCCGGGCCCGCCAATCGGAAACGAAACATTCTACTCGCTCGCGCAAGGCTGGAACCTAATCAGCATACCCCTTCTACTTGCCTGACCAGGAAGATTCAGCTGAGAAAAACCCTAGAGAAAGGAGTGGGGGACAATTTGAAATAATTAATTTCCCCGCCTTTTTTTATTCCGCCAAGTCAATAATTATTTAAAATGGCTTTCAACGACCATAGGGGCAAGGCTGACAAGTTCCTCACGCCAGTAGCCTTAAGGTTGCCCAACATGGATCCAAACCATTTATCCAGACTCTCCCTCGTATTTGCTTTTCTGGGAGGCCTTACGATTTATCTGAGCGAGCCTGCTTTACTCCCGTTTGCCTTCATCTGTATTTTCCTGAGTTCTTACTTGGACGCTTTGGATGGGAAGGTGGCGAAACTCCACAATAAGACGACTTTGAAGGGGGACTTTCTAGATCACGTGGGCGACAGGTATGCGGATTTGTTCATACTTCTCGGGATTTCCTTCAGCGACTACTGCGCGCTGTGGATTGGAGTATTCGCAATAATCGGGGTTCTTATGACGAGCTACATGGGAACCCAGGCTCAGGCATTAGGGGTTGGGAGGGAGTCGGGCGGCATACTGGGAAGGAGCGAGCGCCAGGTCATACTCATGCTATTCACGCTGGGCCAGTACTGGGCCTTGATGCAGGGTATGAGTGAGGTTTTGGGTTTCACGGTTTTAGAGTACGTTATGCTCTGCTTTGCAGTTGTTGGAAATCTTAATGCATTGCATAGGGCGTCGAATACGTGGAAGGGCCTTTAGAAGATGGATTCGGAACTAATTGACTCGGAAGACTACTGGGACGAGCAGAAGGGCAGGGAGATAATTGATGCTTCGGGAGCTAAGTTTGGCGGAAAATACATTTTAATTAACACTGTTCTATTTCTCGCCGCAGTTTCTTTGATTTACATGGGTTTGACAGGGGAGAATCCAGTAAATATTTTTGAAGGCGAGACTACCACAATTGCCCGGCAGGCGGTTGAGACTACCCCTTTCAATACGCCTGAATCCACGTCGTCTACTACTTCCACGACCACTACTTCAACTTCGATTCCCAAGACTACGACCTCATCCACCATCACACTCACCTCCTCGTCTTCAACGACGACCATACTAATCGACTCATGCTATAACTTATGCATGAAACTCTTCAATGAGACTGGAGACTGCGTGGACGAACCGTCAAACTGCGGGGGCAACAAAAACCACGCCGCCCGCGGAGGAGACAAATACTGCAAGTCAGAAAGCCAGAAATACGACACCTGCTGCTGCATCGGGTAATATTAAAGAGTAATCGGTGATAATTAAACATGCTCGCCGTCGAACAGACAACTCTCGTACTCCTTTTGATTTTAATGCCAGGACTATTAATTCCAGACTTGTTCAGGCGTTTCAAGCCCCCGTTCACCGTGTCCACCATACAAAGCTCCAGTACTCGTAAAAGTTTCAGTGAAATCCAGTGTGAAAAAAAGATGCTAACAAGCTACTGATTATGAATAATGAATTCTACGGCCAAGTATTCATTTTTGTTTCATGTATTTTCGGTGCAGCAGGCGCAATCTTGGTTAAAATCCTCTCTTCCGACTTCGACGGCTACTTCATCGCATGGTTCCGCTTTCTAGTGGGATTAAGCTTGGGTGCAGGCTATTTTCTCTATAACTGGAGGAACATCCGCATCGTAAACAAGAGGTTCTTATTCTTTAGAGGCTTGTTCGGATCCCTCGCCATGATACTGTATTACCTTTCAATAGAGCTTACCAGCAGCGGCCGCGGGGTATTGTTGAATACTACTTACCCCTTATTTGTTGCAATATTCGGCTACCTCGTATTCCACGAGAAGATTTCAATGAAGACCGTCGCAAGCATTCTCGTCTGTGCTGGCGGAGTATACCTCGTCTTCTACGACGGAAGCTCGTATCCCATCCTTGGAAGCGTCTT
The DNA here is from genome assembly GCA_043823295.1 of Methanobacteriota archaeon. Classification (GTDB taxonomy): domain Archaea; phylum Altiarchaeota; class Altiarchaeia; order IMC4; family SCGC-AAA252-I15; genus SCGC-AAA252-I15. Next base: position 5,797 of record JBDRAY010000148.1, read on the forward strand.
TGGCATCCTCTCCGGCGCCCTCGGAGGAGTGGCCATACACTACATCAGGAAATCAAGCATGAACAACGAACCCATAGTAGTATACCTTGCAGCATGCACTTTCGGGTTTCTGATCACAATGTTTTCGGCGAAAGATGTGTTAAACCTCACCCCCCATACGACTTTATTGCTCGTCACACTCGGAGTCGTAGTCTTCACCTCCCAACTCCTCCTCACATTCGGATTCAGGTTCGTTTCCCCCACAAAAGGGAGTGTCACCATGTACTCGATCATTCCAATGACGCTCATCCTAGGTCTTGCCTTCGGAGAGAAGGCGACGAACTTATTCTACATTGGAATGGTAGTAATCGTGTTCGGCCTGTTTATAAACAGCATGAACAAGTAACTTCTATAATAAATTTAATTACATTAGTTTATGTTAAGTCTTAGAGACTTAGACAATGAATTAAAGGGATTGAAGGCGAGATACAATATTTTTAAGCAACCTTAGTCTGACCTTACTTCCCCCTCAAACCCAAGTCGTCTAAGACTCCCCCCAGAATGTTCGCAGAATTTTTAAGTAACTTGTGCTCTGTCTTGCTTAAAGGTATCTTAAGAGTTCGGGATACTCCTCTACGGTTTATTACGGTGGGGACTGAAAGGCAGACGTCTGAAATGCCGTAGTAGTCGGTTAGAAGCGTTGAAACAGGCATGACCTTGTTCTTGTTCCGATATATTGCCTGAACGATCTTTTTAATGCACAGGGAAACAGCATAGTATGTGGAGCCTTTAAGGTCGATTATCTCCTTTGAAACCGCAGTCGCCTGCAGAAAAATCTTTTTCATCTCCCGCTTGTCATAACCGTCCATGCTGCGCAGCGGAGTGCAGCCTACGAAAGCCTCGCTCCAGATGGGCACCGCAGACTCACCGTGCTCTCCCAAAAGATAAGCGTTGACGTTGCCAGGCTCGACCTTAAAGTACTGGCCAATCATGCTTCGAAACCGAAGACTGTCCAAAACATTACCCGAGCCGATCACCCTCTCGGGGGATCTGCCTGAAAACTTTATCGTCGCATACGTCAAGATGTCGACAGGGTTTGAGACGATAAGGTAGAGCGCCTTAGAATTGACGGCGTCAATCGACGGGATGAGTTTTTTGAATAGCTCGGTGTTCGCCCTCGCAAGGTCAAGCCGCGAAGACTCGTTCGTACGGGGGGCGCCTGCAGTAACTATAATCAAGTCAACGTCTCCCAAGGCAGTCACATCCCCATAGTCGATGGATACGTAGGGTATGAAGGGCACTCCGTGCGTGAGGTCTAGGGCTTCGCCCTTAGCCCTATCAAGGTTTTTGTCGACTAAAACAAGTTCGGAAACCTCGCTTTGAATGGCAAGCGTGTAGGCGACGGTCGCGCCCACATTCCCAACGCCAACAATCCCAACTTTCAATTTACCTATTAAGAATACTAACAGCAAACAATAAAATAATAATTAAGATTCATTTAAAAACACGAATTCACATTCTCAACAATGAAAACATTGGTCGTGTATTTCTCACTTACCGGAAACACCAAGAAAGTCGGAGAACTTATTGCAGAAAAACTGGGGGCGGACGTCGAGGAGATAAAGCTTTCTAAAGCTTTGTCGGGCATGAACGACCCCAGAATATTCACGTCATTCCTAGGCTGCCTGCTTGGGAAACTGCCCGAACTTGCGCCTCTCGAACACGACCTGAAAGCCTACGACCTCGTAGTAGTCGGGGGGCAAGTCTGGTGCTTCAGCCTTTCAACGCCATTAAAGGCGTTCTTTAATAAAAACTCGGAAAAACTCCCAGAAAAAGTCGCCTTCTTCCTAACACACGGCGGCATGCGCGGGCAAGCCGCAGTAAACACAATGAGAAAAAGCTCCGGGAAAACACCCGTTGCAACACTCATCCTCAGGGAAGAAAACGTTAAATCCGGCGACTACGAGAAAAAGACTGAAGAATTCGCGGAAAAAATCAGTGGACTGGCTTGATCACTCGAATCACCCGTTTACCGGGTGGATGGCCAATCATGTGTCCGACCCGCTCAACATTAAAACCATGTTTTGCAAGCTCGGGCTCCTCCTCTCCCTGCGTATCCCCTCGTTTATCGCACCCCAGTGATCACCCCCCGAAAGGATTTCGTCAACTTCATCTGGAGAGCCCGCTGCAACAATAGTCTGAAAGACGCCCTGAGCTGGAGCACTTCTTCTGCGTGAACTCTTTTTATGCATTACAAGTATTATGGTTAAACGCGGAAAAATACCTTCAATCATTTTTCCATTGCTCTGTACGGTAACTTTTTACGTGTTGTACGGGGATTGTCTTTCTTAGGTGATACAATATGATTGCATTGAACTCTGGACAAGTTTCGGTTATTAAGGACCATTACGCTGAAGTCGTGCCCGCCATGATGGCTGTGGCAGTAGGGCTTCAAGATAAGGGTGAAGTCATGTTTGTGGACTGCGCCAACCGCTTCGACCCCTACTTCATAAACAAGGCTTCGGGCGGCCGAGGAAGACAGTATCTGAAACACATTTTTGTGTCCCGTCCGTTCACGATCTACCAGCTCAAGGAGCTTGTCGTCGAAAAGCTCGAGGAGTTTGTGAAAAACAACGGGTGCAGGGTGCTTCTCATAAACTGCATCAACTACTTTGACGGGGACGGCGTCGGCAAGGAGGAGGCTAAGGCCATAAAAGAGATGGTGCACGAGAAGGTTGCGCAGATCACCCGCGATTACGGACTAACCACCGTTATATCAATCGCTTGGAGGGGTGATGATGGGAGCATTCGCAAACGGTAGCGCGGTCTCGACGACCATGCATGTCAAGGAGACTGAACTCCATTATCTCGTCGGGAAGTCCTTGAAGACCGCCTTCAGCCTCCCGCAAAACACGCTCTTTTTCGAGGTGCCGGTGGCAGGATCGCGGGCAGACATACTCTACGTGCAAACACCCGCACCATACGAGACTGCCCTTAATCCGGGGATACACGTCTTCGAAGTCAAGATGCGCTGGGACAACGACAAACAAAGGCTTTCCAAACAGCTTTCAGACTATACCTCCTCTGCCGACTACGTGTGGGTGGTTGGGGTGAACAAGATAATAGAGCCCGGCGACGAAAATGTCGGAGTCCTGGCGTTTAGCACGCTCTCCTGTAAGATACGGACTGTAAGGCCCGCGCTTGCCGGCAGGAGAGTGAATCTTGGAAACAGGCAGGAAATCCTCGAGAACGCGGCCGGAAAGCTTCTGAGGAAATACAAGCTCATCTCGGACATGGCGAGGGTGAATCCTGTGGGCGAGCGAATGCTGCTCGTTCAGGAGAAGCTGGGGGTGTGCGATGGGAAGGACGGTTAAGACTGCGACCCAGGTTCTGAACGAGCAGGTTGAGTGGTGGGGCAAGTATAGGAGGGCGCTTCGGGCTCGGGACAGGAAGGTCTTGGACAAGCTTTTAGGCTATTCCAAAAAGCATTTCGCGGGACTGGGATACTCGTCTTGCATAGACTCCGTGGACGTCATGCTGGTGTCAATGCTTCTTGAAATGCAAAAAGAGATTGAGGAATTGCGAGATGAAGGCTTTGCTGGTAGACTCTTATCACGTACGAGATCGGATTATAGTCTGGTTCAAGACGTGCGAGGGGATGTTCCCGGCGTG
>JBDRAY010000149.1:0-16458 GCA_043823295.1 Methanobacteriota archaeon
AATGCGCTCTTGCGGGGAGAAATATGGTTTAGAGATTGTTGGAGGTAACACGACGCACAGCAAAACGCTTACGATAGACTTTACCTTACTAGGCGTTGTCGAGAAAAATTTTTTAACTCTTCGATCAGGTGCTTGTGTGGGGGATTTGATTTGTGTTACCGGCGACTTGGGAAAGTCTAGGGCAGGGCTTGAGCTTTTGCTTTCCGGGAAAAAAGGATACATTGACGCCTACCTCAATCCAAGGTGTAGGCTTTTCGAGGCGCGAGAAATTGCAGGATATGCAAATAGCATGATTGATGTCTCTGACGGGCTTGCAAGCGAGGTAAATCACATATGTCAAATGAGCGGTGTCGGTGCCGAGGTCTATGAAAAAGAGATTCCAATATCAGAAAAAACCCGTAAGGCTGCGGAATCATTGAGTAAAAACTCTCTTGAATACGCTTTGCAGGGTGGGGAAGATTACGAGCTAGTGTTCACTGTTTCCGAGAAAAAATATTCAAAGATAAATGTTGAATGCCCTGTATCTGTGGTGGGAAAGATTCTTCCTGAAAGTTCAGGGACTAATTTAATAGATTCAAAGGGAGTTAAGAAACCCCTCGGGGGTGGATACGACCATTTTAAAAATTCATTGTAGTCCAGTTTCTTTTTAGAAACCGGTGGGTTTTTATAATAGAATGCTCCTTTATTAACAATTGTTAATAAAATGGACGGACAACTACACACCACGGACAAACAAGACCTAAAATTCTACTGTAGCTGTCAGTGTCGGCTCTAAACAACCGAATACTAACCTCACCCTAAAACAACTAAAATACGATAGGTGATACTTATGATATACGATCAAATACTACAAACCATTGGAAACACTCCACACGTAAGATTGAGCAAACTTACGGGCAAAGATGACGCTGAAGTCATCGCGAAAATTGAAAGCACAAATCCCGGATCCTCAGTCAAAGATAGGATAGCACTCTACATGATTCAGGAGGCTGAGAAGAAGGGTCTCTTAACCAAAGACAGTATTATCGTCGAACCCACGTCTGGGAACACTGGGATAGGGCTTGCAATGGTCTGCGCCCAAAAAGGCTACAAACTCAAGCTTACAATGCCCGACACCATGAGCCTTGAACGCCGCAAGATCCTTAAAGCCTTCGGCGCGGAACTGGTATTGACTCCAGGTGCGAGTGGCATGAAAGGTGCCATTGAAAAGGCCGAGGAACTTGCCTGGGAGGATTCTCACGTCTTTATCCCCCATCAATTCAAAAACAAGGCTAATGTATTAGCCCACAGGGAGACTACCGCTAAAGAGATTTTAAGGGAAGTTGAATCATTCGACGCTTTCGTTGCGGGCGTTGGGACGGGAGGTACGATTTCAGGTGTAGCAGAAGAATTGAAGGAAAAGATTCCGAACGCCAAGTTCATTGCCGTTGAACCACAAGACTCGCCAGTCATTTCAGGTGGCAAGCCCGGACCGCACAAGATACAGGGAATTGGAGCAGGATTTATTCCAAGCATACTTCGGAAGGACTTGATTGACGAGGTGGTAAAAGTCGGAAATGATGATGCTTTCGCAACTTCTGAAAGACTTGCGCGAGAAGAGGGTATTCTTGCAGGCATATCATCTGGTGCGAACGTTTGGGCTGCCTTGCAGGTTGCGAAAAAACTCGGTAAAGGAAAGAGAGTAGTGGTAATACTTCCCGACACAGGTGAGAGATACCTTTCAACACCGCTCTATGAAGAAAATGATTGACATATTCACGGTTGCATACAAAAAAGATCCGGCATTAAGGAAGGGGATTAGATTTTTAGAAGTGTTATTTTACCCTGGAGTCCAGGCAGTAATACTCTATCGAATAGCCCATACCATGCACAAGTTGGGGATACCAATAATTCCCCGAGCAATATCCTACTTCGGAAGGTTTATGACGGGTGCTGAAATTCACCCTGCAGCGAAAATCGGGAAAAATTTTTTCATAGACCATGCTACTGGAGTAGTAATCGGTGAAACTTCCGAGATTGGAGACAATGTCATGATATACCATGGAGTGACACTCGGAGGCCACGGGTGGTGGAAGGACCAAAAAGGCCAGAAGAGACACCCGACGATAGGAGACAATGTAATAATCGGGGTTGGTGCGACAGTCTTAGGGCCAGTAGTCGTGAAAAAAAACTCAAAAATCGGGGCACTATCAGTCATAGTCGACGACATACCCGAAGACTCAACAGTCGTATGCCCCAAAGGCAGACTACGAGTCATGGAAGGATGCTACATGAGGCTTAAAGACCCGTGCGCGGGATGCACGAAAGAGCCGGAATGGGTGATATAATCCTTTTTCTCGCGGAGATGGATGCGACTTTGCGTCGCCCACCTACGCTCAATAAAGTTCGCGGAGATGGATGCGACTCTAAGTCGCCCACCCCCGCTCCCTCACGGTCGCGGAGATGACAGAGTGGTTATGTAGCGGGCTGCAACCCCGCGTATGGGGGTTCGATTCCCCCTCTCCGCTAACGGCTCGCTCCGTCACTCAAAATCGTTGAGCGATTTTGGTGCGCAAGAATGCGAAGCATTCTTAGCGTAACACGCGGAGCGAGTGCCGTCTTACGACGGCACGCACTATAGAAAATGGCACTACAAGTTTACAACACTTTAACTCGGAAGGTTGAAGCCTTCAAACCGATTAAGGATGGTGAGGTTAGCGCGTACGTTTGCGGGCTCACCGTCTACGACGACATGCACTTAGGTCACGCGCGCACATACTTGGCGTTCGACGCAATATTTCGGTACCTTAAATACAGGGGGTACTCGGTTCGATACATCCAAAACATAACCGACGTAGACGACAAGATAATAAAACGGGCGAAGGAAAAGGGGTTGAATCCACTCGAACTAACATCCGAGTATTCGAAGAAGTCTAGGGAAGACCAAGACAAACTAGGGCTTATCCCAGCAGACGTTTACCCCAAAGTCTCAGAAAATATAAACGAAATAATAAGTGGCGTACAAACCTTAATAGAAAAATCAAACGCATACGTTGTGGACGGGAGCGTATACTTTGACATGTCCACTTTTCCCGAGTACGGTAAACTCTCACACCAGGATACTGAACAGTTAAAGCAACATAGGATTGAGTCGAACCCCGATAAAAAGAACCCCTTAGATTTCGCCTTGTGGAAGAGAGTCGATGAAAATGAATTCGGTTTCGAAAGCCCGTGGGGTTGGGGGAGGCCCGGCTGGCACATCGAGTGTTCGGTCATGTCGAGGAAATATCTGGGTGACTCATTCGATATTCATGGGGGGGCACTTGACCTTATATTTCCTCACCATGAAAACGAGAATGCCCAGAGTGAGGCTTTAACCGGGAAGAAATTGTTCGTCAAATACTGGCTTCACACGGGATTCCTCTACTCTACGGGCGAGAAGATGAGCAAGTCTTTGGGTAACATTCTGTCTGTAGGGGATTTCCTTGAAAAGTATGAGATGAACACTCTACGTCTTCTCGTTCTTAAAACCCATTACAGGAGCCAGCTGGACTATAGTGAGGAATTAGTCGGAGAGGCAGGGGAGGCTTTGAAAAGGCTTGTAAATTTCCGGGAATCACTTGGAAAAGGGGGAAAGAGTCTAGAGGGTGTGGAGGAAAATATTGAAGATATTTTCACCCAGCTTAACATTGATTTCATAAAAGCCATGGATGATGACTTTAACACACCCCAGGCGTTAGGAAAGATTTTCGAGGTTGTGAGAAAGACTAACACGCTGCTTTCAAAGGAAAGTGTGTCAACCGAGGCCAGGAAATTTGCTCTTTCAATATTCGACGAGCTTATGGAGGTCTTAGGTCTTGAGTTAAAGCCGGTTTTTTCAGACTTAAATGAGTATGAGAAAGAATTAATTAGTGAGAGAAATAGTTTCCGCGAGAGAAAGCTATGGACGCAGGCCGACGAGATCCGGGATAAACTTTTGGAACTTGGGATAACACTTAAAGACAAAGATGGAATAACTTTCACGGAGAAAAAAAGTAGATGAAAAACATTACGGGATTGAGATTAGTTGGGATGATGGTGGCGATAGTTGCCGTGATTATGGCATTTCTTCTGATATCATATGTCGACACTCTGACTAAAATGTCGCAGGAATCCTGCACTTGCGGAGACGTCTGCGGCATGGTCTCTTACGAGACACCGCCGCTAGTTTATGTGGGTTTAGCGGCAGTTGCCATACTGTTCTTTCTCGGCATTGTAATAATTGTCAAGGGACAATCCCTTGCAGGAACTGTGGATTCAAGATCCAGCTGGACTGAGAACCTTGAGAAACTCAAGGAGTCTGAGAAAGATGTTTACTCCCTTCTCATGGAATCCGGAGGGACTATGTTTCAGGGTGAAGTAGTCGAGAAATCCGGATTATCCAAAGTAAAGGTTTCTCGCACATTAGATAAGCTTGAGTCCCGAAGACTTGTTGAGCGCAGGCGCAGGGGGCTTACAAACATCATAGTTCTTAAGGATTTATGATATCTTCTTGGTAACTGGCTGGCTTAAATAGTTTGATAACATTATACTACTTGGTAGTAAAAAGTAACTATGACCTGAGCTGTATGTTTTAAGTGGTAACTATACTTGAAACTAGTTTCACCTATTTCCTTATAGTTTGTTTCATCCCAAAGGTTAGCCATGAAAACAAAAAATTTTGAATGGACGATAATCGGTGTCGTAGTCATACTCTTTATTGTTACAGTAAGCTACGGCGTAATCAGTAAAACATTAAATTCAGATTCACCAACCCCAGCGACCGGCTCTTTTGAGCCAGGGGACACTGGAACGACTGAGAGTTCCTCTCTCGTACTGATTGAGGAGTACTCTGACTTCCAGTGTCCCTACTGCTCCCGAGTAATACCAACCATAAATCAAATTAAGCAAGAATATGGTGGGGACGTGGAAATAGTGTTTAAGCATTACCCCCTACCGTTTCACTCAGACGCAAAGATTGCGGCTGAAGCGTCGGAATGCGCAAGGGATCAGGGAAAATTCTGGGAATACCACGACTTACTTTTTGCAAACCAAGGCAAATTGAAAATACCAAACCTTAAAGATTATGCAAGCGAGCTAGGTTTAGACACTAAAAACTTCGCAAAATGTTTGGATGCCGGTGAAAAAACCGCAATTGTGGAAAAAGACTTTAACGGAGGAAAGTCACGCGGCGTAACAGGCACGCCAACATTCTTCATAAACGGACAAAAAGTAGTTGGCGCCCAACCATACGAAACATTCAAGGAAGTGATAGACATTATGATAGAGGTAACCAAAGGAGGATAAAACAAAATGACGAACAAAAACATTAAAACCGGATACATCATCGCCGCAATCGCGGTAGCTGTAGTACTAGGCTCCCTTGTGGGAAGCTCAATGAAACAGGAAGGAAACACCGAAGATAAAAGCGTTCAAACCGCGCAAACCTCAACTATACCCGACCAAACAGAAGAAATCAAGGAAGTCGACTCTCAGACGGCTCCCGCTGGCGGAGGATCCTGCGGCGGGGCTTGTGGAAATCCCTCGTGCGGGGGTTCGACGGGCGGAGCATGTGGATGCGGTGGATAAAAATAATAAAAAATTTGGGTGAATTGAAATGACAGGGAAAAAATCGAGGAGTAAGAAACGCGAGGAATTCGTTGAAAAGGAAAAAAAGTCAGGTTTAAAACCAGTGTATATACTAGGGATTGTGGTAGTGGCTATTGCTGCTGGTGCGTTTTTTAGTGGCTCAGGTTCGAGTAAGGCAGAAAGTATTGACACAGCCGACTCTGAGGGTGGGAATGATCCCGCAAATCTTTACATTCCAATCAGTAAAGTTAATGATGGATTAGCACACTTTTATGAGTTACCATCCAAGACGGGTAAGACAATCAGATTTTTCGTACTCAAATCAAGCGACGGTATAATTCGCGCGGCATTCGATGCGTGTGACGTGTGTTTTAGGGAGAAAAAGGGTTACCGCCAGGAAGGTGATAATATGGTATGTAACAATTGCGGAAGAAAATTCCCGTCTGATCGAATAAACGTCGAGCAGGGAGGATGCAATCCAGCACCTTTAACTAGGATTTTAGAGGATTCTGACCACAAATCAGTTCCCTTAAATTCGAATTTGGTTGACGGTTTTGTTGTTATTAATAAGTCAGATATTGAATTGGGTGCGAGGTACTTCTAAAAAATGGAGTTAATCGAATTTAATGGTGTTTCAAAGGTTTACGCTGAGGGAGACACCTTCGTGCAGGCTTTGGATTCAGCTTCTTTTAAGATTTCTGAGGGAGAGTTCATATCAATTATGGGTCCTTCAGGATCCGGTAAGAGTACACTTCTGAGCATCCTGGGGGTCTTAAACACCCCCACCCACGGGGACGTGTTCATAGACGATTTAGCGGTATATGATCTTTCAAGCGAAAAACAGGCGGATTTCCGCTATGAATACCTTGGTTTTGTCTTCCAAAGCTACCAGCTGGTACCTTACTTGACTGTTATCGAGAATATAATGATTCCTCTATCCATTACACCAATCTCTAAAAGAGAACAGGAGGAGATGGCTAGGGAGGTAATGGAGCAATTTGGTCTAAGTGACAAAGAAAACCGTTTACCAAACCAGCTCTCCGGTGGTGAGGGCCAAAGGGTTGCAATAGCTAGGGCTTTGGTTAATAAGCCACCGATACTTTTGGCTGATGAGCCGACCGGAAACCTCGACTCGAAAAAAGGGATGGAGATACTGGATCTTTTGAAAACCTTAAACAAGGATGGTCAGACCATTATCATGGTAACCCACGATGAAAACCTAGCACATTACGCGGACAGGTTCCTGCATATAATGGATGGGAGGGTTGTAAAATAAAGATGAGGCTTAGAAACATCGCACTCGACAACCTTAAGAGAAGGAAATCCAAGATGGTGTTTTTGATCATGGGGATGATGATCGGGGTCGCCACAGTCGTCGCACTATCAACGATCACAAGCTCCCTTGAAAACGACGTGCAAAAGAAGCTCGACGAGTTCGGGGCGGATATCATGATCATACCCAAGGCGAACACACTTGCCATGTCATATGGAGGGATGTCGATTCCGGGTGCTCAATATGATATACAGGAGATTCAAGAAACTGAAGTCGGCAATATTTACACCATCAACAACAGCGGGAATATCGCGACCGTTTCACCGAAACTGCTGGGTGCCCTCAAGATCGAGAACACAACCGTTCTTTTGGTCGGCGCTGAATTAGCGACCGAGATATCACTGAAGAAATGGTGGAAGTTCACAAATGATAGTAATATACAAATTGTCCGCACGGAAAAGCCGAGTCCCATAGACCCGACAAAGAACACGACGATCACCCAGATAGAGGGGCTTATCGAAAATGACCTGATCATCGGTTCGAATGTCGCGGAAAAAATCGGCAAAAGGCCGGGAGATACCGTCACTATACAGGACAAAGAGTTTAATATCCGCGCGGTCATTCAGGAGACCGGGAGCCAGGATGATTCTATCGTGTTTATGACTCTCTCGGTAGCACAGAAATTGCTTGGAAAGGAGGGGAAAATAACAATGATCGAAGTGGCGGCAATATGCAGTGGATGCCCCGCCGAAGAGATAGCCCGCCAGATAAACGAGGTGATTCCCGAGGGTAAGGCAACCCCAATAAAACAGGTTGTTGAAGCCCGGATGAGGACTATGAGGCAGATAACGAACTTCGGTTTAGCCGTGGGGGTTATCGTTTTAGCAATAGGGTCTCTTATGGTATTTACAACGATGATGTCTTCGGTAAACGAGAGAACCCGGGAGATCGGGATCTTTCGGGCGATAGGTTTCCGAAGATCCCATATCCTAAAGCTTATATTTATGGAAGCTATCATACTAAGCTTTATCGCGGGAGTCCTCGGATATGCCTTCGGTGTTTTGGGCGGTTACATAATCGGACCCAAAATCGCAGATATAACCATAACAGAGGGAATTAATCCCTATACCGCATTATTTGCCGTCATGATGGCGGTTATCGTTGGGACTCTGGCAACCATCTATCCTGCGATGAAGGCTTCGAGGATCGATCCTGTGGAGGCTTTAAGGCAGATTTAGGGAAGATGAAAAAAACGTTTTTAGTGCTTTTTGTTGGGACATTTTTTGGTATTGTTGTGGGGGGAGTCCTCCCCCAATACCAATCTTTTGAAGTGCGAAGGGAGAAAATCATCTCAAACATGGAATCCACTATCGCCGAGAAATCAGAGGCTGGAGAATACCGTTGCTGTATTACTCCTGCATGCGACATGTGTTTTCTAGGCCACTGGCTATGGGATGACGGAATCTGCAGATGCGATGAAATGATTGCAAAAGGGGAGTTCGACAAAGTCTGCCCTCAATGTCAGAAGGCAATCGAAGAAGGAGCGTGTAATTCAGAACAACAAAGCGACACATGCCCGGTACCTGGTTTGTGAAGTAGTATTTTTTCAGTAACCCTTACGTTACGCACTCGTTTTAATAGAATGTAGTCTATTACATCTTGATGGCACGGGAGGCTTTGCCTAAAAAGTCGCTTCCACACAAAAAGTTGAATATGATCTAATAGGGTGATGTGAATGAAAAAAATAATATTGGTTTTAATCTCTTTGATTGCATTAACTTTTTTTGTTTCAGCAAACGGTGATGACGACTACATGATGGAAGGTTACGGTATGATGGGCGGTATGGGATCATTTGGGGTGGGGCTTATCGCCCTAATCTACCTAGCGGTCGCCGCGTTCATCGTGTCTGTGATATTCTGGTGGACGTACAAACTAATTGTTAAAAAAGATGAGAAGTAACATAAACGCGGATGATGAAAAAAGATGCTGTCGATCCCGTCTGTGGGATGAAGGTCGATAAAGCGAAGGCTAAATTCAAGACCATAAAGGACGGTAAAACAGTTTACTTTTGCTCTAAAAACTGTTTGGATGATTTCATCGGTGGTGGGGAAAAACCAGCACATAAACATGCCGAAACCCGGCATAAAGGCAAGACTGAGAAGACTATTATCGCAGTTAAGGGAATGACCTGCGCTTCCTGTGTAGCGACTATAGAGGGTGCTTTGAAGAAGGCGAAAGGGGTTTCAACAGCCAGCGTGAACTTTGCCTCGGAAAAAGCCCATATCGAATACAATCCAGCCGAGACCACAAGAAGAGAGCTCGAGCAAGCAATAACTGAAACAGGTTACAAGGTCGTATCCGAAGGACAAAACACTCTAAAACTGAAAGTTTTAGGCATGGACAACCCACATTGCGTCGGCACTGTGAATGGGGCATTGAATAACCTGAATGGAATCCTAAAAAAAGAGCTTTTCGTCAATGAACGTGCCGTGATAACATTCGACCATAAATCAACTACACCTGAAGAAATAAAACAAGCTATTCGAAACGCCGGTTACACACCACTGGATGAGTCGACCTCAATCGACAGGGAGCGGGAGGAGCGGGAAAAGGATATCCGGGATATGAAGTCCAAGTTCAGAATGGCGGCGGTCTTCGGCCTACCTCTACTGTATTTCGCCATGGGCCCCCACTTGAACCTGCCAGTACCCCCACTCGTGGCAAAGAATATGGTTACACTACAATTCCTTCTCGCCACACCCATAATCTTTGCGGGGAGAGACTTCTATGTCAAGGGAATAATTGCATTGATAAAAACAAAGATGGCCACCATGGACACGTTAGTGGCAGTCGGGACTGGTTCAGCATACATCTATAGTCTTGTAGTTTCCGTCTTGATTTGGTCTGGGAGTTTAATTTACACGCACAACGACTTGTACTATGAAGTTGCAGGACTCCTAATCGTATTCATACTCCTTGGAAAAACTCTTGAGGCGGTAGCCAAGGGCCGCACATCTGAGGCAATAAAAAAGCTGATGGGCTTGCAAGCAAAAACTGCAATCATAATACGTGATGGGGTGGAAGTCGAAGTTCCAATCGAAGAGGTTGCAGCAGGCGACATCATCATCGTTAAACCCGGGCAAAAGATACCAGTCGATGGAGTAATCATCGAGGGACATTCATCAGTTGACGAATCCATGCTTACTGGTGAAAGCCTGCCCGTGGAAAAAGCAGTAGGCGACGAAGTCATCGGAGCCACAATCAACAAAACAGGCAGCTTTAACTTCAAGGCACAACGAGTTGGAGCTGAAACCGCCCTTGCACAGATAATACAGCTTGTGGAAGAGGCTCAGGGTAGCAAAGCACCCGTCCAAAAGCTCGCCGACAAAATATCTGGGGTGTTTGTCCCACTAGTTGTGGCGATTGCAGTACTCTCATTTATCGTATGGTATCTTCTTGGCCAGGGCTTTGTTTTCGCCTTAACGGTTTTCATAACCGTTCTTATAATCGCATGTCCCTGTGCCCTGGGTCTTGCCACGCCAACAGCCATAATGGTGGGGACGGGACTGGGGGCTAAACACGGAATACTAATTAAGGATGCTGAGTCTCTCCAGACCGCTCAAAAAGTAAATGTGGTTGTTTTCGACAAAACGGGGACATTGACGAAAGGGGAGCCAGAAGTTACAGACGTTTTAGGTTATGGTGTGGGCGAAGAGGAAGTGTTGCGGCTTGCTGCGGTCGTTGAAAAACGGTCTGAACATCCTATGGGCGAGGCAATAGTAAAAAACGCTCAAAGCTTGGGCATGGAGATTGAGGATGCTGAGAAATTCAATTCGATAACCGGAAGAGGTGTAGTGGCATCATTTAAGGGTAAGACAATACTCCTCGGCAATCGAAAACTCTTAAATGAAAAGAAGGTTGAGTTTAGGATGTTAGAAGGTAAAATCGAGGATCTCGAAAGGCAGGGTAAGACCGTCATGATAGTCGCTTCAGATAACGTCGCAATCGGATTAATAGCGGTCGCAGATACGCTAAGAGAGCACTCTAAAGAGTCTGTGGAAAGGCTTAGAAAGATGGGTCTGGAGGTTGTTATGATAACCGGTGACAACAAGAAAACGGGAGAAGCCATTGCAAAACAACTTGGAGTAATCAAAGTTCTCGCAGAAGTCCTCCCCGAGGATAAATCAGAAGAGATAAAAAAACTTCAAAACGAAGGAAAAGTCGTTGCGATGGTTGGAGACGGTATTAACGACGCACCAGCCTTGGCGCAAGCCGACGTAGGTATTGCAATCGGTTCCGGAACTGATGTTGCCATCGAATCAGCAGACATCGTGCTCATTAAAGAAGACTTAAGAGATGTCGTAACCACGATGGAACTCAGCAGCTACACAATGAAAAAAATCAGGCAAAACCTATTTTGGGCATTCTTCTACAACGCACTTGGCATACCAATAGCTGCAGGAGTACTCTACCCTTTCACAGGATTCCTCTTAAACCCGATCATCGCCGGGGCGGCCATGGCATTCTCATCAGTATCAGTAGTCTCTAACTCCCTCCTTATGAAACGATTCAAATCTAGTAATCAAAACTGAATTCAATATACGGGGATCCTGGGGTACTTTTTCAAACTACTTCTCTAGTTTCTTTTTTGAAACTGCCCGGTTTTTATCCCCCCAGGCCGATATCGTAAGGAACATAAATGGCTAAGAGAAACATAATCAAAATAGACGAGGGCAAATGCACGGGATGTGGGCTTTGCATTCCCGAATGCCCTGAGGGGGCACTTCAAATAATAGACGGGAAAGCCCGTCTTATCTCAGACCTTTTTTGCGACGGGTTAGGAGCCTGTATCGGACACTGTCCTGAAGGTGCGATTGTGATTGAGCAGC
The DNA here is from genome assembly GCA_043823295.1 of Methanobacteriota archaeon. GTDB lineage: Archaea > Altiarchaeota > Altiarchaeia > IMC4 > SCGC-AAA252-I15 > SCGC-AAA252-I15. Next base: position 11,750 of record JBDRAY010000149.1, read on the forward strand.
GTGAAGCAGAGCCTTATGATGAGAGGAAGGTCATGGAAAACATTATTAAGGCCGGGCCTAACACGATAAAAGCTCATCTTGATCACTTGAAAGACCATGGTGAGGAGGGCTTTCTCTCGGAGGCCCTGTCCGTGCTCGAGGAGAAAGGTATTGAAGTTCCCGAATATGATGGTGAATCTAAGGGTGGTTGCCCGCCGTCCGGCTGTCCAGGAGCCGCGATGCGCGACTTCTCAGACAAGAAGTCTTCTCTAAGCGAGTCCGGAAGCCTTGAAAGCCAGCTGCGCCAGTGGCCAGTACAATTGCACCTTGTACCCCCGACTGCACCGTATTTCAAGGGTGCTGACGTGATCCTCGCTGCAGATTGTGTAGCATACGCTCTGGGTAACTTCCACCAAAACCACCTTAAAGGGAAGGCTCTTGCAATTGCATGTCCAAAACTCGACAGTGAGCAGGAAACATATCTTGAAAAGCTTACTTCAATGATTGATGACGCCGAGATAAACACCCTAACTGTCATGCGCATGCAAGTACCCTGTTGCGGAGGGCTTACAGCACTTACTCAGAAGGCTGTTGAGAATGCAAAACGCAATATCCCCGTCAAGGAAGTGACAGTCGGCATTGAAGGTGAGATTCTCAAGGAAGAGTGGCTGAAACAGTAGATAAAGATGGCTAAAGATAAGAAGTCAGTTACTGGTGTTGAAGGATGTCCCGGAGCAGACAATATCAAAAATCCAAAACCCTCATACATTGCTTGCCCGAAGTGCGGGGAGGACGTTGAAGTGTGGAGTGACGAGGAGCAGGCTGTCTGCGACGAGTGCGGCGGGACTGTGACGCAGGATGGCGCGCTCGCCTGCCTTGAGTGGTGCGATAAAGCCGAGGAGTGTGTGGGCGGGGAGAAATACAAAAAATACCTTGAACAGAAGAAGAAAAAAGATTAGGTGTTGATATTCTTACTCTATGATTTTTCCCGTCTCTAACCACAATAATAAGATTGAATGAATTTTTTATCAGATACAATAAATAATTAGTGATGGACTATAAGGTTTTGTTCTTGATGGGTATCTTTTTTTTGTGTGGGTGTATAGATGGTGGGGATGGTGAGTCACAAACAATGACTACGTTGGACTCACTGAATGTGGTTACTACTACTTCCGTACTTGTGAGAGAGGATTATGTACAGAAACCAACTAGTAAGGCCACCACACAAAAAGCTAGTGAGGAAGATGCTCGTATAAAGGAGTGTGAGGTAAAAGACAATGTGGACAAAGACAGGGACATATGTTTCATGAATGCCGGCTTCTTCGATGAAGATCCGTCTTATTGTATGTATATAGAAGACGCTGGTGTGAAAAACCAGTGCTATAATAACATAGCGGTAAATGTGGGGGATCCTACTATCTGTGCAAGCATCAGTGACCGTTATTGGGGGAGTCAGTGCGTAAAATACGCAGGGGAGAAACGAGACAAGAAAAGTTAAGGTAGATTACACTACAAGCTTGAGATATTTTTGCTCAAGTATTATTCTGATGATGTTTTTCCGTAAACTCACAACTCATGTAAGATCTAGATCACACTGTTCATTTTAGTATTTTACTCGTCTCCAAATACCATAAATAGAAGTCAAGTTCAGCCAGAGTGAGGTCAAGTTTTGTCCCCAGCTTCCGAAGCTCCTTTTCGATTTCCAGATAAAATTTCTTATTCAAATTCCTAGGTTTCTCAATCACACCATACTCTACCAAAATGTTGATTATGTGGAAATCGAGAATAGCATAATCAGGGAATCCAATATTTCTTAGGAAGTGGCTTGACTCCTTAAATCCCAAACCCTTAACATTCTCAACGAACCAGTCGCGAAGCTCATTTCCATTAAGAGTCGCAAGTATCGACTCTAGCGAATCCAAGTGAACTCTCGCCTCCACAATGTAATTCGCCCTAGCGTTAGGGTAACGGTAACCCAACTTCTTAAGTCTTGCAGCAAGCTTTCTCCCGCTAAAAGATAAAAAACCCTCTCCGACAGACTCCTGAATCACAATAGCCCGCTCAGCGTTGAAGTTGGCTGTTAAAATGCAAAAACAAAGCTCTGAAAAAACATTTTTCGAGCCTGATTTACCTACTCCTCTAAATGATTGTATTCGCTTGGTTATTGTTCCTGATAGTTCTGAAGACTGCAGTTTTTGAATTACTTGGATTAGTGAATCCATAACACTACTTGTCCTCTATGCCCTTAAGTTTCTTCTTGTAAGTGTGCTCGTGTGTCAGGTGGTCTAATGGGAGGTAGCAAAGCTTTGAGAATGTGAAGTCTGCCCCCAGTTGTTTCAATAGATTTTGAGAGGTTGCGTTTTTCTGTATGCCAATAGCCTTGAAACCCACCTTCTTAGCGTTTATGATATCCCCTTTTGAATCACCTATATACACAACTTCATCAGGTTGATAGCCGTGTTCTTCTACAATGTGTCTGAAATTCTCAATCTTGGGTTTAGGTCCACCTAAAATCTCGTCGAAGTAGGCATCCAAACCACATTTTTCCGCCGAAGCCACTACATCCCGCTTTTCCTCCAACGAAAGCAGGAACATAAATTCAGTCTGCTCTTTCACTTCCTTGAGAATGTTTGTGCACTGAACAAGCGGGCACAAAGACATCTTGTAGCGGTATCCAGCACTGAAAGCGTTATAAAATTCATTCACCTCTCTTTTAGAAGGTTTCTTTCCAACAAGTTTTTCAGTAATCAAATCGATCTTCTCCCTGCGGTTAGCCTTTCCGCGAAGACTTTGATACTCCTTTCGAACTTCTTTTTTAATACCATACTTTGCGGCGAATATCTCAGTGAAAACATTTTCCTTCTCCTTCTCACTCATAACGAGAGTGTCGTCAAAGTCAAAACCCACAGCCTTAATCTTAACCATAAAAACAGTGAATTGATTAGATAATGTAAATAAAAAGAAGGCGGTTTCTAGTGTGTAACTATTTATTTAATAGGATTCTTATGTGAAACAAGATATTGTTTTTGAGGTGAGTTAAATTGAAGATTTTTGTTGATAGTGCGGATCTTGAGGAAATCAAACAGGCTTATGAGTGGGGTGTCGCCGACGGAGTCACGACTAACCCTTCCCTAATTAAGATGGCTGTGGAAAAGCGTGTGGGGGCGGGTGAAAAAATCAGCATTTCATCTTATCTAAAAGAGATTTTGAAGGTTGCTTCAGGAACTCCCGTAAGCCTTGAAGTCACAGAGAAAACAGGCGAAGGTATGATAGAAGAAGGTAAGAAACTTTTCAAGATGTTCAATTCCGTAGCTGAAAACGTCAACATCAAGATTCCCGTAAATCCTGCATTAGAAGATGCTGATTCAACACACTTCGACGGAATAAAAGCAGTAAAAGAACTTTCAAATTCAGGCATCCCAGTAAACTGTACTCTCGTATTCACTCCCGAGCAGGCTCTTTTAGCTGCGAAGGCGGGTGCTGCCTTTGTAAGTCCCTTCGCGGGGAGGATAGACGACTACATCCGGAAGCAAAATAAGATCGAATTCGATAAAACAGACTATTTCCCCCAGGACGGTTTTGAAAAGGATGGCTTACTGCTTGAAGACAATGGCATAGTCTCTGGTATTGATCTAGTCGCCCAGTGTGTGGCGATACTCGAATACTACGATCTTGAGACCGAAGTCATAGCCGCGTCGCTTAGGAATACCCGGCAGGTGAGGGAGGCCGCGCTAGTGGGGGCGGACATTGCGACAATACCTTTTCCCGTCATCGCAGACATGCTAAAGCATTATAAGACTTTCGAGGGTATGAAAGCATTCATCGCAGACATAGTTCCCGATTACGCGAATTTGGAGTAGTAATGAAAAAAAGTATCACACACGGCCCCGAATTAAAGCTTATTGCACCCTCGATTATCGCGGAAAATCAGGAAGAATTAAGTGCGCTCTTAAATCGAATCGACGGAATCTCCCCGATTTATCAACTTGATATTATGGACGGGGAGTTCGTGCCCACGCAATCCCTCGATTTCGACTTTATGATTCCCGAAAACGATGCGCACTATGAGGCACACCTCATGGTCGCACGCCCCCGTGAATGGCTGGAAAAGCTTGACAGAATCGCAGACACAATACTTTTTCCAATTGAAACAAGTCAGGATCCCAAAGCCTTGATCGACGAAGCCAGGAAGAAGGGCATGCGCGTAGGTTTCGTACTTAATCCCGATACTCCTGTATCTGCTGTTGAACCTTACCTGGACGATATCGATCAAATGCTGGTTATGACCGTTAATCCAGGATTCTATGGCGCCCAATTCCTTCCGGAAACCTTATCCAAAGTCTCGGAGATCAGACAGTTGAAACCAAACATAGACCTTGAAGTCGACGGGGGAATAACAGCCGACACAATCGAAGTTGCAGCCGAAGCTGGGGCAAACAAGTTCGTTTCAGGGTCATTTGTCGTAAAGTCGGAGGATCCGGGCAAGGCGGTGAAAAATTTACTAGAAAAAATCGGCTCTGGCAATTGGAAGAACTAAAAAAAATATTTTTTTTAGGTTGATTCTTCAACGTAATCTGGGTGGCATGTAAACACTTTTCTACCGCAGTCTAGGCATTTATTGAAGCATTACTTTATGGGGTGTAGAAATATTACTTGCAGTATTGTAGTGCGAATGCCCCGCAGCCTTGCTTGCCGCTGGGAACTGACGGACTGCATTCGACGGGCTGGCA
>JBDRAY010000150.1:0-26376 GCA_043823295.1 Methanobacteriota archaeon
CGGAATCCCATCATCGTAGGAAAGTTCGGTCGCGTTAACTGACGATAGGATAATAAGAAGCATAAAACAGGAGGTGATAATACGATTGGACATGTAAACTCATCTATTCATTAATTATTAAATAGGGTTATCCGGAGAATAATCTTCGTTTTCTTACCACATGTTAAAAGGATTTTTCGTTAAAAGTTAAACTCCCCCCCCCCCCCCAGAGGTAAAAGTAGAATACAAAACTGTTTACCCCAAACCATATTAATCACTCACCATGTAACATAAAAAAAAGGGCTTGGAAGTTTTTGGGAGTATTCCTCCCTGAGGAATCGGTTTTTCTGCCACGTCGATGATACCTGCTGCTCGACTCTGACGAGTAGAGTATGGTGGAGAGGTTATTTTACGCCTTTTTTGTAAGCTCCCATAGTGTACTCTGCCGGTTTTTTTGTTTTTTCGCCTTTCAGGATTTGCTGGTAAGTTCGTATTATGGTGGTGTCTCCGTCCGTTACGTCTATCAGAAACTTACGTACTTTGTTTTTGCGCAGCGCCAGTATTTTGTCGAATAAGCCGAGTGGGATGCTGTTGAGTATCTGCTTGTGCTCGTGCTCGCTTCGCACAGGGAAAACATAGCCTGCCTCGTCTTTCAGCATGTTTTCTTTAAGAGCGTAGCGTGTCGTCATAAGGGGTATTCTGCCGTGAGCGTAGATTGCAAACCGCTTGTCTTTGAAGTCGGCAATCTCCTTGAGGGACAATTCCGGGGAAATCACGGGAATCATCCCGCGGCTGTTGAAGTAGGTTACGTCAACATCATTGAATGCGTTACACGATACGTCCAGGTAGACTTCCCTACCCGAAAGGGATGATGCGACGCCCAAATCACCGCACAAAACTGAAACAGGGTTTTTGGTTTCCACAATACCCAACGCTGCTTCAGCACTCCACTGGCTAAGGCACCGCGGTATGAAAGCACCTATCGCCCCGCCAGGGTAGTCTGGGGCGAACAAGTTGTAGTATACGCGGGAGACGCCCAAATCCGCTGACTTTCGGGCGTCGATTAGAGAGTACGCCTTGACGAGCAGGACCTCGCCCGCAAGATGGTTTGATCGAGATTTAGGCGGAGTGTATTTTTTTGGCGTCCTGTCAAAGCGTATCGGCTTTCTTTTTCTCGGCTTAGGCTTGCTTCTTCTTTGGACTGCCGAAGTCAATGTGAGTATGTCACCTTCACCCGCATTTAAGCTAAGCTTTACCGCCCTACCTGCCAAAGCCTTCTGGACTTTCCGACCTTTGTAGACGATGCTTTTCACAGTGTCTCCGTGTCTTCCGTGTTTAGTCGCAACTCCGACGCCATCACCGATGCGAACTTCAGTTCGAAGTCTGACAAGGCCGCCTGAACCGACGACGCCCACGAGCACGCCCCTCTTGCTTGATGCTTTTGGAGTAACAACGTCGAATTCCTTCAGTAGGGCACCGGGAGTGTAGCTTCGGCTGAACGCAACCTCCATGTCAGTGAAAGCGTCTTCATCGAAAACACCATCGTCGATTGCATGCCGGTATAATGCCGTCGCAGCCCCAACGTAGCCGGAGCTCCTCATCCGCCCCTCAATTTTAAGTGACGTAACCCCCGCCGCAATTATTGAGGCGACTTCACGTGCAACACACAAGTCTCTCGTGGAAAGCAGGAACCGGCTGCCGTATCTTTTCCTGCAGGGTTGAGCGCACGAACCCCGGTTTCCGCTCCGCCCGAAGAGAAAACTTGAAAACAAACACTGGCCGCTTATGCTAAAACACAATGCACCCTGAACGAAGACTTCGACGGGTATTCTGGTTTTTTCTGTGAATTCCTTCACCTGTTTTAGCGTGAACTCACGCGGCAAAATCACCCTGTCGAATCCGGCAAGAAGGCTCTGGAAGTAGGAGTTGAATATGGACGCCTGCGTCGAGGCGTGAAACTCCATGTCAGGGAATGCCTTCTTCAAATCCTCTGCAAAAGAAACCTCCTGAAGTATCACCGCGTCGGCGTTTTCCGCGTAAGCGCGCTCAACAAGCTTGAAGTAGTCTGAAAGCTCACTGTTTTTTACCAGCGTGTTTAAGGCAAGATGGGCTTTGACTCCGCGGTCATGGCAGTAGCCGACCACCGCGCCCAAATCTTCAACCCTGAAGTTTTCAGCCCTCAACCGGGCATTGTATTTCCCAACTCCAAAGTAGACTGCGTCAGCACCCTCGGAAACCGCAGCCTTAAGGCAATCCCAACCCCCGGCAGGCGAAAGAAGCCCCACAAAAGCCATGTATAATAATTAGAGGGAATGTTAATCAAAAAAAAGAGACTGGAAAAAAGAAAAATATAATACGCCCCCATTTATTGCGTACATGAAGCCTATCCCTTGCGACCCCACACCAAACTTTTTACTTCAAATCCTGTCCGAAGCGTTTAACTTAAGTATCTTAGGACATAGGGAACGGGAGTTGAGGGTGGATTTTAGCAATCATACTCTCTCCCGAGGCGAGATTTCCCCAATATACTCGCAGCCTAGGGTTTATAGGATAAAGTGCAATTTCTGTCTAAGGCTTTGAACATTTTGTTCAAGTCTCGCCTTAAGGCATGATAAAAGAGGTTATTACTTAGAGCTAAAGGCATCCTTAGCTGTCCATGAATTGCAGGAAGCAACTGTAGCGTATTATTCCTTCCAATCGTTCATCTACTATCGGAACGCCGGAGTAGTTTCGTTTCACCATGATGTTCGCTATCTTATCGCACCTGTCTCCGGGTTTGGCCACGTATGGGTTGCTGGTCATTAATTCCTTGACGGTCGTCTTTCTGTCAATAGTCTTTTTTTGCCGTAGGTGTTTGAGTATGTCTGTGGGTGTTACGATACCAACGACTTTTTTATCCCAGGTAATAATCGAGTATTTGTCGTTATATTCCCTCATTTTTTCAAAGAAATCGTCTAGTGAGTCGTAAAGGGAAAACGTTGAATAACGGTTTGTCATAAGGTCACGGGCTTTGTACTTATGGCCGGAATGCTTGGAGAACATTTTCCCGATTTCTGTTCTTGTTATCACTCCCAACGGCTTGTCCTCCGACACTATTAGGATGAATCGGGTGTTATTTTCAAACATCAAGTCGATGACGTGCTTAAACTTGTCTTCAGGGTGCGCAGAGATAACCTCTTCAGTCATTATTTCTGATATTTTATCGTAAACGGACTTGATTTTACCTTCCTTCAACCATTTTATGAAATCAAAGTCTGATACAATACCCTTGATTTTTCCATCTCCGACCACTAGAACTCCGCCAGTTTTTTCCCCTAGCAAGGCGTCTATAGTATCCAGCACCGTTGCTTCTGGCGGAACACAGATAATATCGACCATAAGGTCTTTAGCCCTCACCTCCTCTACGACATTCATGGGAGTAACCGTAAACTATGAAAGTCTGACGCATATAAATACGTTGAACTTACAGTTTAGAACAAGTGTTGTCATTCTAACCGGGAAAAAGGCCAGATTACGTTGGATTCCTAAGTTCAGTGGAATCTCAGATGAGTTTGCTGCTTTTCGTAGCATTGGCAGGGCATTTAATGGCCTCTAAGATACTCTGATAAGCCAGGATATTTACGCGACAATCGTCTTGATGACCCTCCTCACAACCCTATTCATGCCAATGATGCTAAGACGCATTATAACGATAACGAACACAGAGAGTGTGTAATCTAATTACTTGGTTGTATTCTTATCCCATATGCTTGTGCAGACATCTGGAGCTTTAAGAAAGAGTTGACAGTCTTCTTGTTGCTTTCTGAGATGTCTTTTTCGTTGTAGACTGCGTTCTTGCAGTACTCTCCTGATCCTTCTTTGCTTGATTCCAAGTTTTCCTCTGTCGTTTGTTCATACTGGTGGTTGCTGAAGATTTGAGGTTAGTGGCATAAGGGTCTCCAGATTCAAACATATTGTAGTTGTATTTTCTTAGGGTATACTCGCCTTCTTCCTGGTTGTCCCCGTCTTTACTCCCCTTCTTTTTCTGTGAGTATATGTCTTGTGTCATCAGTTCCTTGTTTTTGTTTGTACTAAGTTGCGTCCTCCTTCTGGCTGTCTGCTTCTGAGCACGACCCTTAGCAGTCTCCCGTTTTATGATTTTTTTCAGTTTTTTAGAATTCATTTTTACTCCATTATGCTTTCTCGGTTCCTTCGATTATTGCTTCCTCCTAATGGGTTGCTTCGTTTATTACTTGTTGATTCGCTTTTGGGGTGATTCGTTTATTATCACCTCTCCGTTAGCATGTGCGACCCGATAGAGGACGCCGACGTCAAAAACCAATGCCTTAGTGGTCTAAAAATCAATAAACTCTAGGCCCTATCGTCGAGGTAAGGGCAAGGCTCTAGTCGGGGTTTATATAGGTTTATTGTGATAAAAGAATAATTATAGGAAAAGAGTCATAAAGAGAGATTGAAATGAAAGAAACAGTTTTGAAGGTCAAGGAAGCTAAAGTAAACGAGGTGGGTAGGGGGATTGCCCGACTGGACCCCACAGTATTCAGAAAGATGGAGCTTTCACCAGGGGATATACTTGTCATAGAAGGGACGAAGAAAGCCGCTGTGAAAGCCTGGCCCGGACAGATGGAAGACGACGGGCAGGGCACTATAGGACTTGACGGGATAATACGGCACAATGCTGGCGCAAGCATTGATGAAGAAGTCAAAGTAGGGAAGGTCGATTATAGTAAGGCAAGTGAGATACAGTTCAGTCCCTTCCAGCCCATAGAGTTTGGCGATGATCTCCCGGCATACCTGCAGGAGAAGCTGACGGACATGCCGTTCATGCAGGGACATGTCGTCGTCGTGGATGTCATGGGGGTCCAACTCCCCTTGATGGTTGCCCGCGTCAAGCCGAAAGGGATAGTTATTGTAACCCCCGAAACTGAAATCAAGATATCAAAAACTCCGGTGAAGACTACGGAAATGTCTCTGGGGATAATGTATGAGGACATCGGCGGCCTCAAGGATGAGATAGACGCGATAAGGGAAATGATTGAAACCCCGATAAAACACCCCGAAGTCTTCCAAAAGCTGGGAATAAAACCCCCTAAAGGAGTCATGTTATACGGGCCTCCCGGAACCGGGAAAACCCTTCTTGCAAAAGCAGTCGCAAGCGAGACCGACTCGCAGTTCATTTCACTGAACGGCCCGGAAATAATGAGCAAATACTACGGTCAAAGCGAGGAAAACTTGCGGGAAGTATTCAAGAATGCGCAAGAACACACCCCTGCGATAATATTCATAGACGAAATTGACGCTATCGCACCAAGCCGTGAGGAAGTTCATGGCGAAGTCGAGAAAAGAATCGTAAGCCAGCTATTAACGCTGATGGACGGTCTGGAGTCGAGGGGAGAAGTTGTGGTGATTGCGGCCACAAACAGGCCGGACTCAATAGACCCTGCCCTTAGACGTCCTGGCCGGTTCGACAGAGAGATTGAGATAGGGGTTCCGGACAGGAGCGGTAGGAAGGAGGTTTTGCAGATTCACACGAGAGGTATGCCTCTGGCGCAAGACGTGAATCTTGACCACCTTGCAGACATAACTTACGGCTACACTGGAGCAGACATTGAAGCACTCTGCAAGGAAGCGGCCATGAAAGCGTTGAAGAAACTAATGCCCGACATAAAGAAAGCGAAAGATATGAAGCTATCAACGGACATTCTAGGCAAAATAAAGATTACTGGAAAAGACTTCCAAGACGGTATGAGCAGGGTGGAACCTTCGGCCATGCGGGAAGTCTCAGTTGAAATACCCAACGTAACCTGGGATGACATAGGCGGACTTGAAAAAGTCAAAGAACAACTCAAGGAAAGTATACAATGGCCGATTAAATACAGCGGCTTGTTTAGGGAGACAGGAGTAGCTCCGCCAAAAGGGGTGCTGCTATACGGGCCGCCCGGTTGCGGGAAAACCATGCTCGCCAAAGCCGTTGCAAAAGAATCTGGAGTAAACTTCATATCAATAAAAGGCCCTGAACTATTGAACAAGTACGTGGGAGAGTCCGAGCGAGGAGTAAGGAAGGTATTCAGCAGGGCACGGCAAGTTGCTCCGGCAATAATATTCTTCGACGAACTGGACGCCCTAATCCCGAAAAGAGGCCAAAGCTTCGGAAGCGACGTGAACGAAAAAGTCGTCGCTCAAATATTAACCGAAATAGACGGCGTGTCAGAGCTTAAGGACGTAATGATAATAGGCTCCACAAACAGGCCGGACCTTTTGGATGAAGCCTTGATGCGCCCTGGGAGATTGGACAAGATCATCTACGTCCCCTTCCCAGTCGAGGAAAGCCGTGAAAAGATTTTTAAAGTGCACATGAAAAAGATGAACCTTGATTCAGACATCAAGATGGATGAAATGGTTAAGGCGACTGAAAACTACAGCGGAGCAGACATCTCGGCAATATGCAGGGAAGCCGGGATGAACGCAATACGCGATTCAATAGAGCTGAGCAAAGACAAGCCAACATCGAGAAAAGTCGCAATGAAACACTTCCGGCAGGCATTAAAGCAGGTTAAAAGCTCATTTAACGAAGAAGAAAAGGAAAGATGGAGAATCCTAAGCGAACAAATAGGAGAAAGAGGATAACCAATATGCGGGTAAAAAAATTGTGATATTTAGATTATATTTCCAATAATTTATTAAAAATATCAGTCTGACGTGGCTGGTTTATTGCCGACAAAGCTAACCTAAATATCAATGCCAGTCTTAGGCATCCGGGCTGGAGTTTAAGACACTTCCGTGTTTTTATAAGAAAACTCCCTATCTTTCCTTGAGTTCGGTCCTTGGGGAATGAGAATGAATTGCACATTATGTAAGAAGCCAATCCATAATTACCATCCTGAGTTTAATCATTTAAAGATTGATGAATACCGCGAAGCAGATATTTGTTCGGAATGTATTCATAAATTTGTTAAGTGGCAACAGAGAATATACGCGAAACTTTTTCCCACAAAAGCTGTGAAAAAGAGGTATGGAAAAAGCTGAAGTAATAAGCTCATGTTTATGTCACCCCCGCCCCATATTTATTTTATGTATCGCTTCGCTCTGTGAGAATTGGGCATTCCTCCTGAGGCTAACAGAATATAGTTCAAAAACAGGGTTAATGCGGTTCTCCCCCTAATTTGAACCTTTTTTTTGTATTCTCTCACATGGCTTCTAAAAAAATTAGTTTGAAGTCTAGTTTTTTTTTATTATAAAGATTAATTTCTTCGGGGGTTTTTAACCTCACGTTCAAGTCTTATCTCCGGCTAAACCTTAAATAGTATGCTTTTTAAGGTTGTTTGTCCTAGATTATTGCCGTGTAAATGGTTTTTAAAATCGTCGTTCATGGGTTTTTTATGAATTATCACTAAGTTAAGCTTAATGCTTCTTTTACGATGTTGCTTTAAGAAAACGCGTGATTGACGATGAATAATCATTAAAAGAAGGTGAAGATACGATGACTGAAGGAACAGTAAAATTTTTCAATGGGATGAAGGGCTTTGGTTTCATAAACGGCGACGACGGCAAAGACTATTTTGTGCATGAAAGCGGAATCGCTGGCGGTAAAACCATTAACGAAGGCGACCGTGTTTCATTCGACGTAGTCGAAGGAGACCGCGGACCAAAAGCAGAAAACGTACAATTATTGTAAGAAAATAGTTTAATACATTAAAGATTAAAGGTTTTATTCCAAATCACTTACACCCACAATTTTTCTATTTTATAAAAAGAGCATTGTGGTTTGTTTTGGGTGGTAGGAGGGAGAAAAACAGATTATTCACAAAGAAAACGCGCATAGAATCCGAGAAAACACTCAATCAATAAGAAGTAGGAAAAGATTTTAAGCAAACACTCGATAAGGAGATTAAAGGATAGGAGGTGAATTAATATGGCAAAAGATTTCGATCGGGGATTCGACAGAGGACCCCGTAAAATGCACGATGCAACCTGCAGTGAATGCGGGAAGGCGTGCGAAGTGCCCTTCAAGCCAACTCAGGGGAAACCAGTCTACTGCAGAGAATGTTTCAGCAGTAAAAAACCAAAACGCTTCTAACAAAATCGCATGTAGACGTTGAGAGGGTAATAATAAAGATCAGTTGTAGTGTTCCAAGCATAGCCTAGGGTTTCCCCCTCTTAGAGTATTGCATTTTGAATAGGACAGGAAAACCACCACACTGCGATTCTCCCCTGAAAATTAACCTTTTTTTCAACACCCTTCAGGGGCTACTTTAAAGGAATTTGTTTAAGGTGGTTGTTGCGGGCGTGTGTATTACTGTTTCTTGATTGCGGGAAAGAGCGTGGAGGGAATGACGAGATTATTATATACTACTGATGGAGGTGCGAAAAATTGGACTGAACCCTTGACTGACGCATATCGTTTTTTACAGTCGGTTGGACCCGCACTAGAGGATATTAGGAGAATGCCGGGTAGTACTGGCGTGCCAGAAGCCGCTATTTTGTTAGACCCGAAAATATTAGGGATTAATCGAGCGTATCAATTTGAAAAATTTTATTTTAAGATAGTCGATATGCCGGATAGATTACATCATGGAGTAAGAGGTCTGGCTTTAGTGATGGGTGTTTTGCCGGACGGCAAACCCACATCAAGTGATCAGGAATACATTTTACCCGCCGCTAATCCAGGCACTAAACAGCATGGTATAGAAGATGGTGTTTATGCACTGGCAGTAATAGGTGCAACACCCAAAGAACTTGAGAGCGCTTTAAAGGAGGGCCTTGCTGATTTACGGGGAAAATGTGGTGAACTAGGGCTATTACAAGAGGATTAGGAGGGGTGACTCCCGCTAGATAACCAAACAACATTAACGAGTTGCTCGTCGGCTGCAAGGGTGCAACCACCAACTACACGTGCGCAACGACGTACGCTGTCACCCTCGTTGCGGGGTGGAATCTGCTCTCGCTTATGCTCATTTTATAATCATTGTTGCTTTTACATTTCTTTTCCCAATTTTTCTTGTGGCTTTACGACGCGTTGGAGAACTTGACCGGAAAGATGTGGAGGTTGTCGTTCGCGACATCGGAAGTGTGTCAACGTCGACGGCCGTGCGGTCCAAGAAGCGGCGAATTAAGGAGGTTGATGCACAGCTTGCAGGCTTGAATTCCCCCAAAGCGGAGGTTGCGCAGGCGGCGCGCGAGTTTCTGGCAGATGGCTTGAACGAACATCTCGAACGAGAGCCAGGCTCATACTTGTCGCTAGACCCTACCGACTTTACGCGCGCCCGCTACGACCTTGATTTAGGGGTAGTCTACTTCCGCGACACGAAAATCCCGGAGAACGTCCCCAAAGACGCTCGCGCGTACGTGCGAAAACTTGCAGCATTTCAATCCAGCAGGCATCCTTCTGCAGACTTCATCTACGTTTCCGGGAGATTGAACGCGCTGGATATGGGCGGAGTCACCATAGTTCCAACTCGCGGCAAACTAGCTCACGCGGGCGTCGTCATCGTCGACGACCGCATATTCACCCGCGCAATCGACCATGAGCGCAAGCACCGGCGTGATTTGCTGTTAAACTGCCGGGTGGGCGAGGACGTGGCGTTGACCGAGATTGCCGCGTACCTCACCGGCTTTGACCCTGAGAAGGATATGTGGCAGCACTTGGCGGACAGAGTTGGGGGGAACCAGACCGTCATGAACGGTTTCAGACATCTTTCAGGTGATGAGCGCAAGGCGGCGGAGAAACGGTTTGGCGACGTCATCTCAAACTGCTGGCGCATCTACGACCACATCAAGGGGGTTGAGGGCCTTCCTCCAGACCGCGCAAAGCGCAGGCTCAGCCACCTCGTCGAATCCTGCGTTTCCATGGAGCAGTTCAACGAGCAGATGCCGGAGATGCTGGCGGGAAAACCGTCGAACGTGACGGTGAATGAGAACCTCGATCAGTCGAGGGAAATACTATGCCAACGGCTTGAAAAAAAATAGTGGAAACAAAAAATTTTTTAACCAAAAACCAACACAATGCTTTAAGGGTGAAAAACAGGAGAGTCATTGTTTTAATCCTTTAAAGTCGTAAAAGTATGCAATGTAGAAAGTTGTTTTCCCGGAGCCTGTGAGTATTTCAGGCTTCATGAGGCCTGAGACGCTTGAAAGGTGATGGAACATTAATCCTTATTGCAAGGTTAGAAAACCGAGTAGGCTAAAGAGTTTTCTTGCAGATTATAAAGGTTGCTAGGATCGTCAACACCCCCACAGAAATTCCAATAAACAATGAGAAAAATACCTTGTCTTGAAGCAGTTCCGTCACGACTATCATTGTGAGAAACCCTAATACCAGCGATACTGCAAGTACAAACACTGTTTTTTTCAATTTAACGCCTATTTTAAAAAACCAGTGGCTTTTTAAGCTTATGATTCGTATATTATGGTTGCGTAAATGATTTTTAAGTTATAGTTCAACGGAATTTTATTGGATTTTCTTGCTGAATTACTGCTTAACCAATCCTTTTACGTATAATAAACTTTGACAGGAGGTGATATCAAATGGTTGAAGGAACAGTTAAGTTTTTCAATAGGATGAAGAGCTTTGGTTTCATAAACGGCGACGACGGCAAAGATTACTTTGTGCATGAAAGCGGAATCGCTGGCGGTAAAACCATTAACGAAGGGGACCGCGTTTCATTCGACATAACCGAAGGAGACCGCGGACCTAAAGCAGAAAACGTCACTCTCTTGTGATTTTCTCGATTTCACTTGGACGTTTGGGGGCATTGAATAAAATTGCTTCATCTATAAGATGTTAGCCCCCAAAAAATATTTTTTTTTTTAAACTAACTTGAGGTTTTTTAATTGGCGAAAGGATTTAAAAACAAGTTCACAAACCAGACTCGGAAACCAAAACACAATTGGCGCAATAAAGGCGGAGACAGGAAGAAGATGCTCGACATGCGCCGCTCAAAGTACTTTGGATTCGAATTAAAAGACTTGTTAACTGAATTCGAGTTAGGGGAAAAACAAGGAGTAATAGGGGCAACACTCACAAACAATGCGACAGTAAAGTCTATCGACTCTGCCCTAGAATACATAAAAAGACTAGAAGAGGACGAAACATTCAGTGAGAAACAAGCCGAAAAACTGAGGAAACTCATCTCTAAATACTCTAAGTGGAGGTAAACCCCGCCCATACTCAACGGGTTTTATTTAAATAACGTTGTGATATTATACCAAGCGTAAAAAAACATCATTTCTTACGTGGGGGATATGACCAGCCACATGGACAACGGGGATGTCATGCAAGTTTGCATGCAATGCGGCAGCAGAAACCTAGACTTTCTAAGCTCTTTTACGACGGAAAGATTCCCTGCAGGATTCGTCCTGCCCGGAGTGAGATATGGAATCGCCACCTGCGAAGACTGCGGCTTTGAAGGAATCCCGATTTTATTCGACAGTGAGAAAGATCTTCGAAAATACGTTAGAGCCTTCGGAGAATAAAAAAAATCTGAAAGGATTCCCGGGGACAACTTAAATCTCGTAATCCTCAATAAGAGTCACAGTCCCGCCAGCATTCAAAAGAGTTAAAACCCGATCAAGAGAAACGACTTTTGGATCGTATATGACGTAATTTAAATCCTGCTTGTAAGCAATGCTTCTCGACTTGACTCCAGGCTCCTCAATCACTATCCTATTGACTGCGGGAACACACGTCGGACAAAGCCATGAAACCTTCACGTCGACCTTATGGTAACCCTGACCCTTAAACCGGTTGAGATAAGGGTTTTCGCGAGCAACAGTTGTGGTGGAAGTAGAATAGGAAATTGTTTCACGGTCTACATCAGATTTCCCTATCGTGGAGGCATTCACCGAGTAAGTGTCCAGAAGAATTGTCAGGTTTTCACATTCATTTACGTCTTCGACGGCAAGATTCCTACCGCACTTAGCAGCCAGTCTGTACATTCCACTAAGATCATCGAATGGTTCAATGCTCCTTCCCCCCGCAAATAAAACCCAGTCAAAAGACTGAAGTTCGGAACCGTCACACGTAAAATAGACTTTCGGATCCGGTTCAGGACCCCAATCCCCAGTCATGACGTCATCAGAAAGCTCGGCAACAATCGTGACCAATTTTCCGAGAATAGTAGTCCTACACCGGCTTACACTGGAGATGTTAAGTTCCACATATTTAGGAAGAGTGGTTGTGGCAGTTAACGTGGAGGTTGACGTAGAAGATACTTTTTCAGGGAGTATTGTCGAAGTCGAGGTAGTAGGAGTTTCCGTCAAGGTTGTTGAATTAGAAGTGTTCTCGCCTTGATCTGGACGCGCGTCAATTATCTGTGAAGGATTGCTTCCAAAAAAGTATATTCCTGCCGCCACAATAAGAACGAAACCCATAAAGTAGGTGAAAATCTTGTCCATAGGCTCAAAGATTATGGCAGGCATAATATAAAACACTGATGGTTTCCAAAGGGATACTCAAGTTGTTTTTATAACATAACTCCCGGGTACAGTACACGAAATGAATCTGAAAATAACCATAGCTTTAGTAATCTTTTTGATTATAATCTCGGTGACATCCATAATCTTGACACTATATACCCAAATCCCTGAACAAAAACCTCCAGAGTTACAGAACGTCACCTCAACGAGTTCAACGTCCATAACCAATGGAATCTCAGCGGAACGAGTCGGGAAATGGGTCAAGAGGATCCCGGACGTAGACTTTATTTCAAACAAGGGAGCTTTCAACGTTATCATCCGGGAAAACGATCTCGTTTCGAAGTCATTCACAGTTATTGAGAGGACCCAAGTTTTTGAGGGCTTAACTCCTAATCCAGACTTCACATTAATATTTTCTTTGCATGGGTTTGAGATTGCTGAGCAAAGCGTTGATATATGTGAAACATTAAGGGAGCTTAGAGCTTCCGGAGATTATCAACCCAGGCAGAATGCATGTTCTGGGACCTTCACGCTCAGGTACCATAAAATTAGAGGATGCCTTGGATTAAATGGTTAATTCCGGTATTTTTAAAAGTTTATTCATATGATTTTCATGGTGATTTTCTATGAAAACTGAAAAAATGCTTCAGGACACTTTAAAAAGCGGGTTTGATTTTTACAAGAAACAGTTCGTGGCTTTGATAATTGGGACTTTTGTTGCTGCGATTTGCATGATTTTCATAATAACGATTCCGCCGCTTATTTATGGCTTATTCTTCATGGCCATAAAGGCTGTGCGAGGTCAGACAGTAAAGATTACTGACGTGTTCTCTGGCTTCAACTACATGGTTCGAAGTTACGTACTGTTTATTGTCGCGGCGATTCTGACTGTGATTGGGTTCGTATTCCTCGTGATTCCGGGCATAGCACTTCTAATACTCTTTCAGTATGCGATTGTAGTCTCCATAACCGAGGATCTCGGGGGGATTGGTTCGCTTCAGCGGAGTGTCGAGCTTGCGCGGAAAAACCTTGGGTTTGCAATAGTCTTTTGGATTTTCATGGCCGTGGTGAATGCGATTGGAAGCGCTGTCACTGTAGGATGGCTTGTTACTTTCCCTTACACTGCTATTGCAACGGTTATCGCGGTCAAAAAGCTCGGCGGGAAAGTAGACTGAATATCTTTTGGGGGGATAAACCCCCCTTACACTATTTTTTATATTTGAAACTCCCAAGACTTACGTATTACGATTGTTAGGTGGTTTAGATTTCTAAATTAGGAAGCAGCGGCGGATACCGTAAGAAGGAGAGTTCAAACGGCCAGGCAAAGAAGGCAGTCATAGTTTTAGGGGCAGTATCGATTATTTTCGTTATCGGAGTTATAGGGATTGCTGCAGTAAACTATCTTTTCTTCTCGGGTTCTGAGCCTGCGAATATTCCTACAGGCCACGCAGTTGCATTGAATTCGGAGGAAGAGTCCACGACGACAACTTCGAGTTCAACAACGATTCCTAAAACAACCACTTCATCGACGCTGACTGTTACTTCCACGTCAATACCCGCCATAACTTATACGACGACTATACGCCCGACTTGCTATGATGGGATGTTAAACCAGGGTGAAGACGAAGTCGACTGCGGCGGACCCTGCACTGCTTGCGTGACATCAGCTGAAAAAACCGCACTATGCCTGGCAAGCAAGGGCGCGACAGTATACCTAAGAAAAGATGATGTCTGCATCCAGTGCAAGTCCATCCGCGACTACCTTGGAAGGTATTTAAGCCTCATATACGTCATCGACTGTGAAAACGACGACGAAGACGTCTGTGCGGACATGCTCGAAGCCCTCGAAGACGCGGGGAAGATGAAAGGATACCCGACGTGGGACTTCTACGGCGAACTCTACCCCGGCTACAGCCTCCTACGAATGTCTAAAGAAGTAGGCTGCTGAAAAAATCCGGATTAAAAGCTTTTTCTTCCAATAATTGTTTAATGGAGAAACGATTCGGCTTTCACTCCCAGAAACCAACCCTTGATGAGGAGATTGACGCCGCGAGCAGGGTGATATCAGAGGAGTTTCGAGTGTTCCAAGACAGCGAGCTAACCATCCATGAGATACGTTTAAAGTCGAGGGAGATTAGTTTAAACCATTTGGATTGCCCCGCCGACCGGCTTTCCGCCGGAAGGCCTTTCGTAATGTCGGAGATGAAACTCTACGGGGTTGAGAGGAAGTTTAATAGTGGGGAGGAGTTCACGCCCCAAGACTTTGAGGTTGTGCGGGAGGCTCAGAGTCTTGTGAGGGGAAAAATAACTTTCGATGCCAAGGATAAAACCAAAACTGAAGGAGGAGAAAAAGTAGTCGTTGAAAAAAGGTTTCAATCCAAGGTGGGAAAAATATTGGCAAAGGAATTTAAATACTATGACGACTTCGACTTAGACGACTTTAAATTTCTACGCCATTGTTTAAGTAGTGTGAAGATAAGTCGGCTTGGAGTAGGGAACAATAACAAGATGGCGGCCCTCGAAGAATCAACCTACGAAAGATTACATGAAAAAGTAGAACCCGTAATTGCAGACATAATGCAATTCAAAGACAATTAAAAAGAATGGAGAAATCATGAAAGTTAAGGTTGCGAGAAAGCTTATGGCTGACGGGACAGCAGAGTTCCAGGAGATGAGTTTCCCCAAACGACCTGAAATTGCCGGCCTGTCTGTTGGGGGTAAGCCTCCAACGCTTTACCCGTCCCCTGTCGTGCAGGAAGGTTTAGGCTTGAATGTTACCACACTCCACAAATTCATGAACCAGCAGAAGGGTCGGGGAGTCGTGCTCCCGAATACGGTGTGGCCCCAGCGTGAGAATATGGGGGGTAATACGAGGTTTTTCACTGATGAGCAAGTTACTGCGGCAGTAGGCCACTACGCCTTAAAACGCAGGTTGAAAACGGATTACTATTCGCTCTCCCAGATTGACACGAAAAAGTTTTTCGGCGTCGAGGAATCCCGCAGCGTCCACAGGTGGCTGGACTCGTTCCCAGAGGTTGCGGGGGGAAAAGGCGTGAAAGAAGTGTTCGATCATAAAGTAGTGAAGTTTATACGCCGGAAAGATCCAGAGTACTTCATACCTAAAGAGCTTGCAGACGATGAAGAGAAGTTCTCGGAGTGGGCTCGGAAGGTGAAGTGGGAGCGTAAGAGGAAGACACTTCCGAAAGGATTTCAGGATTATGTTTTTGCCGCGGAAATTGGAGAGGAAAAGGATGCCAGGGTTTCGTGGGTGAGGATTTGGGCGAACAGGCAGGAGCCGTATGGCCTTGGAGTCACACTTGACGGGAATACTCACAAGCCTAGGAAGGTGGGTGAACGCCGGGTCGGTGAGGGCCCGCTCATCTTTTCGCCGGAGGAGGCGGAGTTTGTTCGCGCTCACTTTGAAAAAAGGAGGGAGATTAAAATGGATTTCCTCTCGGTTTCTGATTACGGGGAAAATATCGGAGTTCAGCACGGATGGCTTTTGAAATGGTTGAAAGAAGAGGGGTGGGATCCCGCAGACAAACCAGAAGTTTTCGGACTTCCCGTAGAAGCCTTCCAGGAAGGTATTTACATGAAAAACACGCTCGGACCCGGGCAAGTCAATGCAATCCGAAACCAGCCAACGTATGACGGCAGGCTCGGAAAGCTTGCGACCATACTTTCAGGCCAGAGGCAGAAGGGACCGGTCGATGAAGCAGGGAGTAAAATGCACCCTTTAATCCGCCAATTTTTCGAAGAGGGATTAACGCTCGCAGACATGTACGTGACGAAGAGGAAGGAGCTGGCTGCAGCAGGATTTGAGATAAAATCGGAGATGAAGCCGTTTGCAGGCGGAGTAAGCCCCACATACAAGCTTATGAAAAAACAGGATTAAGGGTTACCCTCGGCTGGTATTCTAGCGTTCTCCCGTGAAAGCCAAAGCATATTTGCGTCTGAAAGAGGCTTTGAAGCGCGGTCGACAAGCTTTTTCTTGACGTCGCTCCAGGTGAATCCCTTATTTTCTATTCCCTCCCGCTCGATTCGGGCGTATTCGGAAAGGAAGGATTCCAACTCCTCCTCAGTAAGGTCGGGTTTCTCAGGTTCAGGGACGACTTCACCGTAAGGAAGCCCCCACTCGTTTTCCGGGGAGCGTGATTTTATCGCGTAATTTTTCCAGCGGTCAGAGTCGACGGAAGCATCAGCGTCTTGGACTTCTGGGATCGAGTCGATTTTAGGGGGAAGATACGCAGGCAAGTAATTTCCGGGATCTTTGGAAACTCCGGCAAACTCCGTTTCTGCGGATTCGTGGGTGGAAGTCGTCTGAGGAGGTGCATGGGATTCTGGGGGAGAAACGAAAACACCTATACCAATGCCAGCAGCAAGGCATGTGCCGGCTACTACCGCTAAAGTCTTCCCTAAAGTCCCGTAACTTACGCCAAGTGGCGGTTTTACAACCACGTGTTCCCCGGGTTTCGGCCTGACAGTGGTCTTTATACCCCACGGGAACTTCCGTCCCGAAGTGACTTTTGCCATACATTAAATTATCGGGAGACGAGGAATAAATATTCAACATGAGATGGCGTTTTCAATAAAAATTCTTAGAATGAAAGCCCAGAAAGCCCATGCGAATCCGATTTCGAAGGTGAAGTCGCCTCCAGCAGAGTAATAAAGGCGTGTTTTGTTTCGGTTTAAACCGAATCACCTGAAATAGGCGTTCATCACGTACTCCTGTACCATGCGGTGGGTGTTGAAAAAGGAGGCGTTAAAGGCGATCGCATGCTTCATGACGTCAATCCACCTGTCCCTATCATTATAGTACATCGGGACAATTATCTTCTCGAGCTTGTCGTACAAGTCTTTCGAATCGAGGTCGTCGACAACATTGTGGTCTTGAGATTCATATCCTTCCCGGGGACCGATAGACCATCCAGTTACGTTTTCAATGTGTCCTTCAAGCCACCACCCGTCCAAGACACTGAGGTTGGGGACGCCATTAAAACATGCCTTCATGCCACTCGTACCCGAAGCCTCAAGAGGCCTTCTAGGATTGTTCAGCCACAAGTCGACGCCGGAAGTTAAAAGTCTTGCAGTCGAAATATCGTAGTTTTCAAGGTAGGCGATCTTAATCCTGCCTTCAAGCTCTTTTTTAATCGAGTGGATTTTCCGGATTAAATCCTTTCCCATGCCATCTTGGGGGTGAGCTTTCCCCGCGAAGATTAATTGAATTTCGCCAGTGTTCTGGGAAATGTTTAGGAGCCTCTCTTTATCGCGGAGGATTAGGTCCGGCCTCTTGTAGGCTGTTGATCTTCGAGCGAAACCTATTGTGAAGATGTGGTTGTCCATGCCGATGTTTTCGAATTTGTTGACAAAGCTTATGAGCTTTTTCTTTGCGGTGTGATGCGCATCCCAGACCTCGTCTTTCGGAATGGAGAGTGCGTTTCGAAGGCTGAATGGGTTGTGGATCCAGCCTGGAATGTAGCGGTCGAATAGTATTGTGAAATGCTCGCTTGCCCATGAATTTGAGTGGACGCCGTTTGTTATAGAGTCGATCATAAAACCGGGGAAGAGCGCCCGGGAGACTTCTCCGTGTTTTTTCGCAACACCGTTAATGTACTTGCTGTGTTTTAGAGCAAGATATGTCATGTTTAGTTGGTCCTCGTAAAGGCATTTCTCCTTTAGAATGTTTGATGGTAGGAAATTGCCGAGAGTCTTCTCAACCAGATCTAACGAGTATTTGTCGTAGGCGGCGGCGACTGGAGTGTGGGTTGTGAAAACGCATTTATCGCGGACTCCATCGAAATCGTATTGGCCGTCTTTTTCCGACTGTCGCAGAAGCTCTAATACCAGAAGACTTGAATGACCCTCGTTCATGTGATATTTCTCGATCTTTGAAAACCCGATTTCTTGGATGACCCTGACCCCGCCAATCCCCAAGACAATCTCCTGCATGAGGCGGATCCTCGGGTCCCCGGGATAAAGACGCCAAGTAATACGGCGGTCCTCATCGGTGTTTTCAGACAGGTTAGTATCCAAGAAAAGAACGGGGACGTGATAGCCTGAATTTCCGGCAATATCGTGAAGCCAAGCCTGAACCTGGACTTTGCGACCCTCAATCTCGACTTCAACACGCTCTGGAAGAAGGGTTAGATAGTCTTCAGGGTTCCAGTGAACGAGCTCCTCAATCTGGTTTCCCTCACCGTCGATTCTCTGGTAGAAGTAGCCTTTCTCGTTTAGTAGAGTAATGCAGACTAGGGGAACCCTTAAATCCGCGCAGGATTTCACGGAATCACCAGCCAAAACCCCCAACCCCCCACCGTAAGTTGGAATGTTCTCATTCAAACCAACCTCCATGGTGAAGTAGGCGATCTCACGATCCCCCTTACCCTCAAGAGACGCGAGATGCCCAGTATTCTTACTGTTTTCCATAAGGTCAATTATTACGCGACACAGTATTTATTTACATGCTCCATATTTTATGGTATGCCAAAGACGGGACGTGAAACAAGCTCCAAGGACGCGCGGAGAAAGATGAAGCACGCAAGAAGAATGCGCAGGTAAAGCACACTCATTTTTATACGCCGACTGAGAGTATTTTTTCATGGTACAATCGTTTATCAACAAAAACGAAGATCTATTCTATCATAAAAACCATGAAAGAAACCAGGTCGTAGAGATGTACGGCCTCGCGTTCATGGGATTTCTAATACCATTTCTGACAGGCCACCCGCAGCTTCTAGTCGGAGTCTGCGTAAACGCCCTGATAATCCGGTCCGCGCTTTCAATGTCGACGGCAAGGGCTCTTCCCGTACTGGTGACGCCAAGCCTTGGCGCGCTCGCGCGGGGAATAATCTTCGGACCCTACACGGTTTACCTGGTATACCTCATACCATTCATCTGGACTGGAAACTTCATACTATTTCAGGCATTTAGATACAGGCTGCTTAAGAAGTGGAGTTACCCTCAGACAATACTTGGAGGAGCGGCGTTAAAAGCTGGATTTCTGTTTTCCTCAGCCTACCTACTGTATTCCATAGACTTGATCCCCAAAGTTTTTCTGACAGTTATGGGTGCAATGCAGTTTACGACCGCCATCATAGCAGGGATTTCAGTATACCTGATGTCAAGATCAGAATAGGGTTTTTTACTTGCAGTCTTTTATGAGGCACCTGTTGGTGTATGTTGTGTGTAAGAGTTGGTGGGCGCGTTCTCCCCCAAATTCCCCAAGGTATTCCTTGTAAATCTTGAGCACGTCCGGATTCTTGTGGGATTTCCTAATTTTCTTCCCAATGTCTTCATTTACGAGAGCGTCCGCCCGCGCCTGCAATATCTCTTTTCTATGTGGTGGGGGCTGCCCGCCGCCTCCGACGCATCCGCCGTAGCAGGCCATGATTTCGATGAAGTGGTATGGGCTCCTACCATCCTGGATCTCCTGCAAGAGTTTTCTAGCTTCTCCCAGAGTGTGGACGACACATACTTTGATGTTTTCCCCGGAAAGAGACAGTTCAGCCTCCTTCATGGTTTCTATGCCTCGGATTCCCGTGTATTCTATTTTCTCCAAGTCTTCGCCGCTCATAAGGTCTGCGACGGACCGTAACGCCGCCTCCATGACTCCGCCGGTGTGGCCGAAGATGTCTCCCGCTCCGGAAGAGGTTCCCATCGGGTGGTCGAAGTCTGAGGGCGGGATGCTGTCGAAGTCGATACTGTACTGCTTTATGAGTTTGGCCAGTTCAACAGTCGTCAAGACGTGGTCGGCCTCCCCCGCAAATTCGGGCCGAAGTATCTCGAATTTTTTCGCGGTACAAGGCATGATGTCTATCAGTTCGATGTCTTCGGCTGCAATACCCTCCTTCTCGGCGTAATAGGTTTTTACGAGGGACGCCATGATGGCTTGGGGGCTTCTGCACGAGGACATGTGGTTCAGCTGGTGGTAGAAGTATTGTTCTGCGAATTTTATCCAGGCCGGGCAGCAGGTCGTAATCATAGGCAGGTCGCGGTTTTCCCTGAATCTCTTTATGAATTCTGTCGCTTCCTCCACAATGGTTATGTCGGCTGCGAAGTCGGTGTCGAAGACTTTTTTAAAGCCGAGGTCGCGAAGAGCCGCAACCATCCGACCGGTCACCGCCGTTCCAGGCTGCATACCGAAACACTCTCCGAGAGTCGCCCTGATTGAGGGCGCAGTCTGGGCTATAATGTGCTTGTCTGAATTCAACGCCTCAACAACGTCTTTTATGGCGCTCCTCTCGGTCAATGCTCCTGAAGGACAGGCGACGACGCATTGACCGCAGTTTACACAAGGACTGTCTGTCATGTTAGTCAAGGCAGGACTCACTTTAGTGTAAAAACCCCTGTTTTGCAATCCAATCGCATAAACCGTCTGAATGTTGTTGCAGACTTGGATGCACTGCTCGCATAGAATGCACTTGTCGTTGTCCCGCACGATCGACGGGCTCGAACGGTCGGGCTCATCACGCCGCCTCACACCCTTAAACGGGCTTTCCTCGATCATGAAGTCGTATGCGTACTCTTGGAGCCTGCACATGAGGTTCATCCGACAGCTCGTGCAATCCAAGTCGTGGTTTGCAAGTAGGAGCTCGAGATTGATCTTCCTTGCCTCTAAAACCCTTGGAGTGTGGGTCTTGATTTGCATTCCGTCCCGGACGGGGGTGGAGCAGGATGCGACAAGCTCGTGAATTCCTTCCACTTCGACGATGCATATCCTGCAGGCTCCTATTCGATCGAGCCGGGTGTTCCAGCACAAGTGTGGTACGTCAATTCCGTTTCGCCGGGCCACGTCTATGATCTTCTCCCCTTCCTCAGCTTCGAATTCCTCGCAGTTTAAAAGTACTTTAATCTTTTTTCGGTCCACTTTTATCTATCGCATGGAAAGCGCAGTTTCTAACGCACTCCCCGCATTTAATGCATTTGTCCTGATCGATTGTGTGATGAGCCTTAAGCTTTCCGGAAATGGCCTCCACAGGACAAAGCCGTGCGCAGTTGCCACAGCCTACGCACTCGTCTGTGATCCAGTAGCTTAAAAAACTCTTGCAGACCCCAGCCGCACAAGTCCTATGTTCGATGTGCTGGATGTACTCGTCCATGAAAAACCGCATCGTAGAAAGAACGGGGTTCGGAGCATTCTTTCCCAAACCACACAACGCACAATCTTTTACGAAAACCGAAAGCTTTTTTATTAAATCCAAGTCTTTCATGTCTGCGGCACCGCCTACAATCCGCTCGAGAAGTTCCAGGAGCCTCATGTTTCCTTCGCGGCAGGGAGTGCATTTTCCGCATGACTCAGCTTGAGTGAAGTTCATAAAGTATTTAGCCACGTCGACCATGCAGTTTTCGTTGTTTATGACGATTATGCCGCCCGAACCCATGATGGATCCGAGTTCCGTGAGGGTCTCATA
This sequence comes from Methanobacteriota archaeon, assembly GCA_043823295.1. Taxonomy (GTDB): domain Archaea; phylum Altiarchaeota; class Altiarchaeia; order IMC4; family SCGC-AAA252-I15; genus SCGC-AAA252-I15. Next base: position 21,801 of record JBDRAY010000150.1, read on the forward strand.
GTCTAGGAGAGTTTCGATGAGGTCTGCCGGGATGCATCCTCCCGCAGGGCCTCCAGTCTGTACTGCTTTAAGAGTTGTTCCTTCAGGCACTCCGCCTCCGATGTCGAAGACTATGTCTTTTAAGGGGATTCCGAAAGGCACTTCTATTATTCCGGGACGGTTGATTTTACCTGCAAGGCATATGGTTTTCGTACCACTCGTCTTTTCAGTTCCCACCGAGGCGTAGACTTCGGCACCAAGGCTTAAGACCAAGGGTATATTGGATAGTGTCCCCACGTTGTTGATTATTGTAGGCTTGCCCCACAAACCTTCATCCGTTGGATACGGGGGTCTGGGTCGAGGATATCCTCGATTACCCATGATGGAGTTCATAAGAGCCGTCTCCTCCCCGCAAACGAAGGCGCCTGCACCCTTCTTTATTTTAATGTCGAGGTTGAATCCGTCTTTGCCGAGAATGTTTTTCCCTAAAAGTTTTTTCTCATAGAGCGTGTCAATCGCCTTTTGAACCGTCTTGATTGCGAGGGGATATTCTGTTCGAGTGTATACGAATGCTTCATCAGAGCCGAGCGCGTAAGCGGCTATAAGTATTCCCTCAAGGAGTCGGAATGGGTCGGACTCCATGATGGTACGGTTCATAAAGGCTCCGGGATCCCCCTCATCACCGTTGCAGACGAGATATTTCTTGCCTTCCTTGCCTTTGATGAAACCCCATTTCACCCCTGTCGGAAAGCCTGCGCCACCGCGGCCGCGGAGCTTGGATTTTTTAACAGCCTCAACGACTTCGGAAGGCTCCATACTCAATGCTTTTTCAAGTCCCGTGAAACCCCCCCTCGCAGCGTACTGCTCAATCTTGAAGGGGTTTATGAAACCGCAGTTTTCCATGACCAGTCGATTCTGTTTTTTGTAGTAATCCAAGTCCGTAAGATTGTGGCCGACGAAAAGACTAGCACATACCCTGCCATCCCTGATTGCGCTGACAAGCTCAGACACCTTACCCTCAGTTACGTGAGCGTAAATCGAATTTACTTCGCCTTTTTTCACGACGACGATGGGCTCGTTAAAGCACATTCCGGAACAGCCGACTGGCTCGACCAGTACGTCCAGTTCCGCCTGCTCAAGGGCTCTCAGAGTGGGTTTTGCACCTGCTGAGATGCCGCAGGTTGCCACTCCCACAGTGATTCGGTCGCCTGAGATTTCCCGCTCGCCCTGGGAGACGTTAATATAGTCGAAAATCTTTTTCATTTATACTCCCCCAGTATTTCATCGATTCGCTCCTTTGTCAGATCCCCGTACACAATGTCGTCGACCATCATGGTGGGGGCTTTCGCGCACGCTCCAATGCAGTTTACGGGTTCGAGCGTGAATTTCCCGTCTTCAGTGGTCTCGCCCTCTTTTATGCCGAGTTTGTCTTCCAAGTGCTCTTCAAGGATGGCTGACCCTTTTATGTGGCATGCTGTTCCCCTGCAGATTTTGATTATGTGCTTTCCGGGAGCTTTGGTCTTGAAGGCCGAGTAGAATGTGACGACCCCTATAATGTCGACTAGAGGGATTTTGAGCATCTGGTTTATGCGGTGCATGTTGTCTTCAGAGATGTGTCCGAAAGCTTCCTGAACGTCTTCCAGGGCGTCGATTAGATCCGATGCACCAGAATACTTTGAGATAATGGATTCAATGTCTTTTTCCATCCCGTATATTAATTACAATTAGCCTTTTTAAGGCAGGGTGTTTAATTTGATATTGTAATGGATTTTGTGGGTTCGATTCGAAATTCGATTCGGATAATACGCTTGGATGAGGAAGTTATTTCCAAGGTCTCTGATAATTCTGATTCCACAAACGCAGCCCTTTTGATTGCGGCAATAGGAGGTGTTGCAGGGAGTATTGGGGTCTTAAATCCCGTCGGCATTTTTTTCCTGCCGATTTTCGCTGTAGCGGCATTGGCTATAGGGACGGGAGTATTACACATTATCGCGAGAATACTGGGCGGGAAGGGAGAGTATTCCAAGCTTTTCAGGGTTTTAGGCCACGTTTCGATAATACAGTGGGTTAATGTGATACCGGTTGTCGGCTTCTTAATTTCCATGCTCTTAGGCTTGTGGTCGATTGTCGTCAGTATAGTCGTGATTCGAACAATCCATAATATATCTACTTTCCGCGCGGTATTAGTGATTATTATCCCAGTTTTTGTAGTGACGGGATTTGTATTATTAATTTCTCTTATGTTGGGGATGGCGATCGCATCTGTTATAGGTTCTAATCCAGCTTTCTCATTCTGATTCACCCACGTATTTTTTATCATAGTTTAAAGTAGTTTACTGGTATGAGAGGTAGTAAAGGTTTTTTCTTCACGGTCGGAGTATTGCTTCTTTTAATCCCGCTAATATTTCTCATAACGTACTACATTTCAAAGGATGTCGCAAAGGCAGACGACGTCACGGGGAAGATAAGATGCGATGAACTATACTATTTTGTTGAAGACGTACTTGTAGACCTTTCCCGAGCCTGTGAGATTTTCGGAAGACGCGCTACAGTGTATGCAGTGGATAGGGTGATTTCCAACGAAGCCTTTATAGGGGACTACGAGTTCAACTGCACTGAAGCTTGCGGTGTAAACTGCTCGGTATTCAATGTTCCCGTGACTGGCTCGGAGGCGGCGCTTACCGAGCTTGCCTTGTGCGGGACGCTTTATGGTGTGAATGTGACGTATATGGTGAACCATACTATTCCGCAGTGGATTGAGTTGATGGAAAATGAGGGTTCTGACATGAACTTTAACGTCTCCATCCAGTTGGATGAAGTCAGGATCATTCCGTACGACGCCTTTACTTTTGCATTAATCCTTAATCAAACCTTGAGGTTCGCAGACAAAAACGGTTTATGTTTTTTTGAAAAAGACAACATTGTGGTCGACTCTTACACGTCCATTGTCGGGATTGAAGACCCCCTGTATGCAGTGAAAACTGAGGGTGACATCATTAGATACATCAACGACTGCCCCATTGACATGGAAGTAAACAATATTGCTGGTTCAAGCGACAGGGGGTATGGCAACGGGACTGGGGGGGGGTCGATATTTTTCGCGACAGAAATCCCGCAAGCCGAGAGGAACACATACTGTTCGACTCACGACGTCTCAGCAAAGTTCCTTCTAATACCTGGAGGATTCGGAGCATGCAATCTTATAGAACAAAAGTGTTACAATATCTCCGCTCCTGACGGAGACCACTTTGCAGGGGTTATAAATTATGGCCCTGATGACCCAACGAGTTTTTCACTGAAATGCGACATCACAATACCGTGGATTTCCGATACAGACGATTTGAATCTAACACTAGGAGATTGCGCCTACATTAAAAACACTGACGAGTGCTGGCTACACGACGTTTACAACACTTATTGGGCGAACGAGACGAACACGACCTGCTATCAAGTGAGCGATATTTCACCTTATCTTTCAGGGTGTGATACTCTTGCTAACGGCCCCTCATTTTTCGATCGGTTGGATGGGAACCTGAATCTCACTGAAAAATACACTAACCAGTCGCTTGCATATTATGGGATAGACGATATCGGAATCGAAACTTTCATCAACCCGTATGAATTAGACGACAAGGACAAGATTGTTTTAGAGGATACTACTTGGATTGATTATCTGTACCTACAGAATATTTCCGGGTGTGAGATACCTGCCTTCTGCAATGAAGGGATGTACCCTTTTGCTTTAGAGTGCGCGCACACCAAATATTTCAGATTGGATTCAACCTGCATTAACGCCAGCGGATTCGATCCTGCCTCATGGATTAATCTCCCGGAAGACGGAGACAGCCTCAACTGTTCAGACTCGCCGTTTACGATTTCTGGCAACGCTTCAGACTGTGACGGAACCGTCGAGAATGTTTCAGTTTATCTCGGAGACTCGTGGCAGCTTGCCTCATTGACTGATCCGGATTGGAGTATTTCGTGGAATGTTAGTGAGGAGGGTACATACACAATAGTGTCCAAAGCCTCTGACACTGAAGGCTTTACCGAGGATCCCGGATTTGATATAAACGTGACTGTGTACAGTTGTGTCATAACGTCTACGACGGTTTCGGGACCGACTACAACGACTACGACCATCGTCATGGCATCTGTCGCCTCAGACAACTTCGAGTCTGGAGGCTGGGGAGGAGGCTCGGGCTGGATTGCGGACTGGTATCGTGAGGCGAATACGGATGTTGTGGCGGCGGGAGTGTCCCACGGAGGATTATACCACTTGCGGCTGCGGAAGGCGAATGAGTACGCGTCAAGAAGGGTGAATCTTGCAGGAATGAGCGGGGCGTCAGTCCGCTTTTGGGCGAAGGTAGACGACTTTGAGGTAGGTGAGACTGCGGAATTGCGGATAAGCGACGACGGCGGAGACTCGTGGGTTTCGATGGAGACTTGGGTTGACGGAGACGACGATAACGTGTACAGGTACTACGAGTACGACGTCAACGCCTACATGCCAAGCGACGAGTTTGTAATCGCCTTCGACGCCGAAATGAGCAATACTGCAGACTACTTCTACATAGACGACCTGGAAGTATATGGCGGT
>JBDRAY010000151.1:0-2022 GCA_043823295.1 Methanobacteriota archaeon
ATTCTAATTTAACTAGTTGATTGAGGTATTTTTCGTGGGAAAGATTGACGAGATTCTTTATCCTTTAAGGTTGGGTGATAAGTCATATGACTTAGTGAAGCCTTTCGGTTCTGAGTTTTCACAACTTGTTTTTTCCTTCAGCATCATGATGTCTTATCTGCGAGATTTTCCGAAAGAAGGTTTGATTTTGGATGTTGGTGCGGGTTCAGGATGGACTACTGAATGGATCACTAGATGTGGATTCAAAAACGTGTTTTGGATGGACATCTCCAAATTTCATGTTGAAGTACTAAAGGAGAGGATGAAGGATGAGATGAGGGCTGTCGTTGGGGATATGGAATATTCTTGTTTTGATGATGAAAGCTTTGATTGCGTGTTTTGTTTTGACGCTCTACACCATAGTGAGAATCCTCAGAAGGCAGTGAATGAATTCTTTCGAGTTGGCAGGAAGAGTTTGATTCTTAACGAACCTTCAAGACATCATGAAAGCGATCCTAAATCAATCGAGTTTTCGAAAGAATACGGTGTGGTCGAGAAGGGTTTCAGCATTCAACAATTACATAAAATGTTGAAAAAAGCAGGTTACTCCACAATCATAATAAGGCCTGCCGACCTGCCTCCCCCATTATTTTCAAGAAAGAAACTGCTTAATTTGAACCTATTTGGCGTACCAGCAAGAGACGTATTATACAATACACCCTTGATGTATGCCTCACGATTATTGAATAAGGGCCTCATAGTTTATGCCGAGAAATAATGAAAGTCGTTTTAATTGATCCGCCGGGAATCCAGGAAGGGTTGAACGTCGGTTTAGCATACCTTTCAGGCTCGCTAAAGCACGACGGTCATGAAGTTAAGGTTTTTGATTTGAATAATAATTCGATTAAGAAGGATGCTTGGTTGGATGAAGTTGAAGAATTTAATCCCCGCATAGTCGGAATCTCTGTGAAAAGCTCGACCTTCTTTAATGCCTCTGAAATTGCGGATGCCGTCAAATCCAGAATGCCTGATGTTTTAATCGTTGGTGGAGGCCCGCACCCCACCATTGTTGGGAACTCCTTTACTGATAAAGCCCCGTCTTTCACATTTGGTATTATGGGTGAAGGGGAGGATGTTTTTCCCAGGCTCGTCCAGGCGATTGCTGAAGGTAAGCCTACATCAATCAATGGTGTTTTCAAGGCCGGACGAAAAAAAGAAGTGTCTCCCGTTTTTGTAAGAGATTTAGATAAGATTGCCTTTCCCGCGTATGAATCCTTCACAAATATCAGGGAGACCATGGCTCGGGTGAGATACCCGGTCTTGACGAGCAGGGGTTGCCCCTATCAGTGCACTTACTGTTCGGTGTCCGCTATTTCCGGGCATAAATGGCGTACGAGAAGCCTGGAAAATGTGGTCTCCGAGATTGTTGAGGCTAGAAGGAGATACAGGATAAAGGCCTTTGAGATAGTCGATGACAACTTCACTGTCGACGTTGCGCGCGCAAAGGAGTTCTGCAGGATGCTGATTGAAAGGAACGTTAAACTTTCTTGGAGTTGTCCCAACGGCATTAGAATGGATAGAATAGACTTTGAGCTTGCAGTCCTTATGAGGGAGGCCGGCTGTGAACTTGTGATGGTGGGTGTTGAGTCGGCTGACGAGGAAGTGTTTAAGGGGATTCAGAAAGGCGAGTCCTTGACTGACATTGAAGAGGGAATACGAACACTTCAGAAAGCAGGCATCCAAGTCGGCGGTTATTTTATTATCGGGCTTCCCGGAGACAGCGTCAATTCGACAAAGAAATCGGTTGAATTCGCAAAAAAAACGGGTCTTAATCCCGCGCACTTTAACATGCTGGTACCATATCCTGGGACGCCGCTATGGGATTGGGTTTTGGAGAACGGGAGAATGCTCGCAGACTACAAGGAAGGTAGGCATTTTATTGGAAAGCCGGAACCCGTTTTCGAAACCGATGATTTTCCTGCGAAAGATAGGGTGAAGGCGTATTACATGGCAAACACTCTACTGAAACAATGGGAGTATGTA
>JBDRAY010000152.1:0-12019 GCA_043823295.1 Methanobacteriota archaeon
CAATATCTTAATGAGGAGTCAGATATAATATGAAAGCGATATGGGTTATTCAAGAAGATAATGGAGATGTAGTGGGTACTATAACTATTGATGGTAATTGGAGCACAAGACGATTCAGGAAGAACTTTATGCTTTTCGTAACGAATATGTGTAAGTTCGTTAAAGAAGGGGCGTTAGAAGATCGTATGCGTTTTATTTCTGATAAGGAAGACAACCTCAAAATTCGCGAAAGGAATCTAGATGAAAAGCTGGATGAACTAGAACAAAAGCGAGAGGAATACTTGAAGGGGGCTGAACACGAGTTTAAAGAAAGGGCGGATAAGGAGCTTGCTCTTTCGAAGAAGGCGCTGGAGATTGAGAAACGCGAGGAACTAGTGGCTTTAAGGGAGAAGAACCTCGATGAATCATCAACCAAACTTCAAGCCCAACTGGATTCCACATCCAAACGGGAGAAGGAGCTGGACGAATTCGAGAAAAAATTTTTATCTAAAAAGGGTGATCTCGACTCCCGAGAGCGGAAATTAGACGACCTTGAAAAAGAATTGTTAAAAAGCAGGGAACTCGTCGCCCAGAAGGAGAGGGAGTTGATTTCCGGTTTGAAGGACGATAAAAAATCACATGGTTTGGAAGATAAGCTTCGCATTGAACTCTCCCGGAAGGAGGATGAGCTTAAAACCCTCGAAAAAGAGGTTTCCAGAAAAATAAGGGAAATCGATGCTAAAGACAAGGAGATTTCGATCAAGGATGTTAAACTGCTTGAAAAGTCCACTGGCTGGGGCGAGGCCGTAAGCGGAAAGAAACCGCTTTTCGGTCGAACAGGGAAAACCCCAATTTTGGATAAGAAAGTCACTTCCGAAGGCAACTTGAAGGAAATAATCCTTAAGGCAGTTAACAAGTCTGATCACTCGATTTCAAATGTTTTAATATTCGACACCCTCCCCGACGACGCGACAGGAGTTGAAGTTCAAACATCATCCATTCCAGGAGGCAGGGTGAGTGATCAAATGGTCTGGAAGATAAAAAAAATCGAATCCAAAGACTCCTTAGTAATCCACTACTCATATTCAACAAAAAATAAGATGGTATATCAAGCTCGGATGGAGTGGAATCTCGAGCAAAAAAAGATTGATGAAACACTTTCATCCTCTAAACTGGGTGAAAATGAATTTCCAAACATGAGGAAACTCGAGGAAAAAGTGAGGTCTAGGGAAACCGAGCTTTCCAAAAAAGACGCGGAGATCGAAAAGCTTTCTGAAAAACTTAAGACTCGGGATAAGGAGCTTTCTGAGAAAGAGCGTGAAGTAAATCAACTAAACGTATCTGTTAAGGGTCGTGAAAGAGAGGTTTCCGCAATGGAAAAGAGCCTCGAAAAAGCATCCTTGAAATTTGATATGATGGGGAGGGAGCTTTCCAAAAAGTTTTCGGATTTGAAAAGCAAGGAAAAAATGCTTCAAGAACGGGAAAGTGAAGTCGAGGTTATTGCTCGTGAGTTTTCGAGGAGTTCCCCTTTACGGAAGGATTCACCCTCAGTTAAAAGTAGGAAGTCTATACTACCCGTCTTTGATGATGTTGCAAGGGATTTATCTACTTCGCAGGAGAGGACGATTCGTGAAGAGATGCGCAAGATCCGCAAGAAATCGGGGGTGGGGGAGAAGAAATCTGCGGAGGAACCCGTTGAGAGTGAATTCTCATTCAAGATGGGGGATGTGGCTGATCTGATGTCCTCATCAGAGCCTGAGTCTCCGAAGGCGGGACGGCTTAGGGTGGATAGTGAGTCCTCTACGGGGCTTTTGGATTCCCTTGGAAGCAAGCCGAGAATCCTTAAAAGCGTTGACGTGCACGGTAGAGACGTTTCCGTTTCACTCGCAATAAAAAATCCTTCAAACAAGATCCTTAAAAACCTGGAAGTCGTAGAAGTACTACCCTCCGACGCCGAGGAATTCAATGTCCTAACTTCAGGATTCCCCCACAAACAAACAGGAAACCGGGTCGTATGGAGTATCCCCCACGTAAACAAGAACCAAAAGAGGATAATCCACTACCAGGTGAAAAGCAAGGAAACCGAACTTCCGCCCGCCATACTAGAGTGGGATGAATAATTTTTAAACTTATCTCACAAATTAAAAGTATCTTAAAATGTTGATTGACAAGTTCAAGTGCCTGTATTGCGGGGGTTGCGTGGGAACATGCCCTCAAAACGCCATAACCCTTATGGAAGTAAATATTGTTGTTAACGAAGACGCGTGCAACCGCTGCGGCACGTGCGTGAAATTCTGCCCGGTAGGCGCCCTAAAACTTGAGGGTGAGAAATGAAGGCAGACGTCATAGTGGTGGGGGCGGGTCCAGCCGGAAGTCTCGCAGCCCGAACCCTTGCTGAACGAGGAGTCTCAGTCATCTGTGTTGAACGAAAACAAGAGATTGGCCCCCCCAAACGATGTGCTGAAGGCTTAAACAAGGATACAATGGAAGCGCTGGGAATCAAGCCAGACCCGGCGTGGGCGTTAAACCGCGTGCACGGAGGCGTCATCTACTCTCCTAAAGGCAAGGAAATAAAAATCCAGATAGATAAAACAGACGGATACGTGATTGAACGAAAAATATTCGAAAAACACTTGGCAGCAGACGCAATAAGAAAAGGCGCTAAATACATTGTGAAGGCAAATGCTGAATCAATCATACAAAAAAACGGCGCAGTATCGGGAGTTTCTGTAAACCACATGGGGGAGAACTTGAAGATTGAATCTAAAATTGTGATTGCGGCCGACGGAGTCGACTCAAAGATCGCGCGGAGCGCGGGAATAAACTCAACCAATAAGCTCCACGATTTTCACGCTGGAATCCAATACGAAATGGCTGGAGTCAGCTGTAAGGAAGACATGCTACACTTCTTCTTCGGCGACCACATAGCCCCAAAAGGTTACGCCTGGATCTTTCCGAAAGGAAACACGATAGCAAACGTTGGATTAGGTATCATGGGATCAGCATCAAAAGAGGGGGCTAGGGCAATAAACTATCTCGACAAGTTCATATCCTCAAATCCCAAGTATTTCGGAAACGCAAGTTACCTCGAAATAAACGCTGGGGGCATACCGGTCTCAGCAGGAATTGAAGAGATTGTGGGTGACGGCATCATGCTCGTCGGAGACGCAGCACACCACGTACACCCCGTAACCGGTGGGGGCATGGCTTTCGCACTGCATGGAGGGCAATTAGCCGGAAACGTTGCAGCCGATGCGATTGAAGCCTCCGACTACTCTAAAAAGTATCTTTCAGCCTACAAAGTCGAGTGGGATAAAACCCACGGCGCGAAATTAAAAAAGCTTTACCGTGCGCGCATGTTCCTTGAAAAACTTTCTGAAGATGATATGGAAAAACTTGCCAACATTTTAACGCCCGACGACATTCTTCGTTTAACAGGAGGCGACACAAAGTTTGTAATTGCACTCCTTTTAAAGAAGGCACCGTCACTCGTTCCAATACTAAAAAAACTCATGTAGCGAAAAAACTTGAACTTAAAAATGCTGGACAAAGAATCGATAAAAAAAGACGGGGTCAAGCTCATCGACGAGTTCTCCAAAATGCTTGAAGACATCCCAGAGTCATTGGAAACACACTACGTCATGGACGTGAAAAACGTTTGGCGCAAAGACGGTGAACCAGTAAAAACCAAAGGCTTTCGGGAAAAAATATCGAAAAACGCCCCGAAAATGGAGGAAGGCTACGTCATCGCGGAGAAGGTTGTTTAATCTATACTTCCATAGGCCTTCGTAAAATTATGCCGCTGTTGCCTGGATAGCTTCCCCTACAGAAGCATTGGCTCTCGTCCCAGGTGGGGTATGAGGCTCTCCGCCCTCACTAATATCTGGTAGTGCGGCAGGTTTTATTCCATCATCCTCTAAACGTTTTAAAAGCATTCTTTTTCCAGGTGTTAATTCTCTAGTTGACGCCATCTTTTTTTTATCCTAATAAATATCGGACAATATACGTTTTAATACCTTATATTCCAGCCTCTTTAATGCGTTTCTGAAGGATCGGTTCCAGTTCCCCGAGAAACACATTCTCCTGCTCCTCCGACAACTCAATCAGTTTTAATTCCGTAATACGCAAGTCATTTACTTCGGCAATTACCCCCAGCTTCGCACACACAGGAGAACCGAAGATTTCCTTCAGTTTTTCGTTCGCTTCCAAATCATCCATCACGGCACGCAAAATATCCAAGCGCATGCCAATCATCGGCCCCTTAAGCTTGTCCACAAGCTCGTCAAGGCTCTTACCCTCCTCATGTGCTACTCTGCTGTGTCCACACTCCAAACTAAAGTGTAAGCAATCACGTGGGGGATAGCAATTTAATAAGTATGAAGCTCAAATAATTACTGTGGCTCCGATAACTGGTATACGGCTTGATTATCTTATGGATATTGTTAACGCGATTACATCTGATGGAGAGTTGGAGTCAATTCTTGGGTCGCCACTTGCAAAGCATATAGTATTGATGGTTGAGGAAGGGGAATTCAGGTTCCGCACTCTACTACCCTTCGATGAGCCAGACAAGAAGTATACGAAAGAAGTGGAAAAGAAGGCCGCAACGATTGTGCAGAGGCTGATCAAGATGCATTACCCTGGGGCGGAAAATATGCCGGAGGTGAAATAATGTCTCGTCAACGGGGAGGTGGTGGCAGGCGAGAATGGGTATTCGACCTACAAGACAAACTTCGAGGAGATGAAGGACGGACGCCTACATGGACACACCACAAGACTGTGGTTGATGATGAAGATATGGGCGAACAACATTTTCTTGGAGGGAAGCCTGGAGAGTATCTAGGTTCCATTGGTGTTACGCCTAAATAGGTGGAAATTTCACACTCCTTAATAGTGTAGCATACCTCAGAGGATAATGCGTGTGTAACCTCTATTATACCTGTGTTCAATATTTTATTTTATGGTCGACGTCTTACTCGTTAACCCCCCGTCAAGCAAACCTGCAATAAACGGGGGTGTTGCCCGCACTTACATGCCATTGGGGCTGGGATACCTTGCTGCAGCACTTATTGGCGGCGGATTTTCAACCAAGATTCTCGACTCGGACGTGGCCGGATTAAATGTCACTCAAGTCGCCGACCACATACTATCCACAAGTCCCCGCATTCTAGGCTTAAGCGTCATGTCCACGACACTGCGCGAGTGCCATCTGCTCGCCTCCACCCTCTTTTCTAAAGGATTCTCAGGTGAGATAGTTGTTGGCGGACCCCATATTACTGCTTTACCTGAAACAGTATCCGAAATGGGATTATCATACGGGATCGTGGGCGAAGGAGAAAAATCCTTCCCCAAACTCTGCCGGGCGCTAATCCACGGGACTGACTCGACCAAGGCTACCGGCATCTTCGATGCCTCGCGGAAACGACCTGTTAAGCCATCATTCATCCCAGATATCGATACACTACTACAACCTGCAAGGCATCTTTTACCTGTTGACCGCTACAGTCACCTATCCTTCATAACCTCTAGGGGATGTCCTATGAAATGCACGTACTGTTTCATGCCGCAAAACCCCTACAGGATCCGCTCGCCGGAAAAAGTTGTCCTTGAAGTGGGGGAAGCGGTTGCCGAGTATGGTTTAACTCAAGTAAGTTTTGTGGATGATAATTTCACATTCAATCGAGAGCGAACCATTGAATTGTGTGAACAGTTAACTGGACTGGAAATTCCCATTTCCTTTAACTGCCAAATCCATCCTAAATCGCTAGACGAGGATGTCGTCTCTGCCTTGAAGAAGGCTGGATGCCGCTACGCGTTCATCGGAGTCGAATCCGGTTCCGAAAGGATACGACAAAGTGTAGGGAAAAACATCTCTGACGAAGAATACGGGGAAGCATTCAACCTACTAAAAAAACAGGGTATTGCCTCCCGCGCCTACTTTATGATTGGCTTTCCAGGTGAAACCTCATCGGACTTGGAAAAAACATTGTCTTTCCCGGGGAAAATCAAGCCCACAGACGTGGATTATTGTGTTACCGAGCTTTTACCCGGAACCGGGCTTTCAAAGAAGTTGGCGTCGGAAGGCGTTCTTGAATCTGATGTCTGGGTGAAATACATGAAAGGTGAGGCGGATTACCCCCTTCTAGTCCCTTACGGATACTCAGCTGAAAAACTCCAAAAACTTTGTTTGGAAGGTTACAGGCGATTCTACTTAAACTCAAAACAGCTTGTGAAAAAAATCAGGTCAATCCGCACAACATCTGACTTTCACGCTGCTATCGCCCAGTCCATTTACACTTTGAAGGCGAGTATTGGACCGCACGAGAAACCTTGATTAAACCTCTTTTTAAATCATAAACACTTTTATTAAAGGAATAATTATGGATTCAGCAGTCATTTTAGCGGCAGGTGAGGGGACGAGGCTTAGACCCTTAACTTCGACCAAGCCCAAACCAATGCTACCCGTAGCAGGTAAGCCGATTTTAGAGTGGGATTTGCTCGCGCTTTCAGCTGCTGGAGTGAAAAAAGTAGTCATTGTTGTAGGTTACCGTAAGGATAAGATTATCGACTACTTCGGAAAAAAACATTCGGGCGTCTCGATACAATACGTCGAGCAGAAGGAACAGTTGGGAACGGGCCACGCAACCTCCCTCACCAGGGAAAAGATTAAGGGGTCCGTAATAGTGATGAATGGGGACGTATTAGTCTCTGAAAAACTGATAAGGCAGGTTATATCAGACTTTGAAAAAAAGAAGCCAGCAGCATCAATGGCTGTCGCCGAAGTTTCAGACCCTGGAAAATACGGTATTATCGAAGTCTCCAATGGGTATGTCACATCTCTTGAGGAGAAGCCGTCACGGCCAAAATCAAAGCTGGCAAACGCCGGAATATACGCATTCAACCAAGAATTATATCAAAACCTAAAGGACGTTAAGAAATCAAAGAGGCTAGAATACGAACTGACTGATGCGGTGAAAGCCCTCATAAAATCCGGCAAAGTGTCTGCAGTCGTTGTGAAAGACACGTGGATAGACGTGGGCCTTCCCTGGCACCTTCTCGACGCAAACGAAATCATGCTCAAGAAAATGGACTTGAAGGTCTGCAAGAAGGCTGTAATCGAAGACGGTGCGAAACTAATAGGTCCCGTCCACGTGGGAGACGACACCATAATCCGGTCTGGATGCTACATCATAGGCCCCGTCTACATCGGAGAGGGCTGCCTTGTAGGCCCCAATTGTTTCATACGCCCCCACACGACCATCATGAACAACTGCCACATAGGGACTTCGGTCGAGCTTAAAAACGACCTCATCATGTCGAACTCCAACGTCCCGCACCTTTCTTACGTAGGCGACTCCATCCTCGGAGAGAACGTGAACATTGGGGCCGGTACGAACATAGCCAACCTCAGGTTCGACGAAGCCGAAGTTAAGGTGGAAATCAAAAACACCTTACACGGTTCAGGCCGTAGAAAATTCGGAGCGCTCATCGGAGACAACGTGAAAACCGGCATAAACGTCTCCATCATGCCCGGGCGGGCGGTGTATCCCGGAGCATTCGTCGAGGCTGGAAGCATCGTCCGCAACACAATATACACTGATTTATAAATCCTTGTTCTTACAATTAAGCATCATGAGTGGCGAATACGGTCGGGAGATGTATCAGGAACTATACTCAATCCGCTCTAGAATAGAGTCTGTAGAAGCGAACGTTCGGGAAGTGGTTTCGGGTGTTGCGCAACTTCAGGAGGCGGTGTACGAGCTTACGAAAATCCGAAGGATGATGGAGGAGCAGCTTATTGAGAGCACTGGTCACGGCTACCGTGATCCGTCTGAGGGGCAGCCGCGGAAGGCTGAGTCGGAATACAAGATCTCGAAGGAAAAAAAGAAGAAGTTCGGCTTTTTCTAAACATATTTCTTTTTCAAGATGAAGTTTAAGACTGTTTTCATCATAATATTTTTCCTCTCACTACTCCTCTTTTGGTTCATATACAATACATCGAATGATTTGAGGATGCATATTCAAGAAGTATCAACGTCACGAAAACTTTCAATAATCACAGCCTTTCATGTGAATTCGGAAATGAGTGAAAGGGAGAAGGCGCTCACTCTATGGCGGATGGTGTCTGAGAAAACCTATCACAAGTGTGGTGGAGACACCAACAATCCATTAATCATCCTTGACCGCGGTTTCGGCTGCTGCGAGGAAACCGCATACACGCTCTACCGGCTATGGCAGGTTGCAAGACTTCCTTCAAGAATATGCTTCTTCGAATTCCACACAATCCCCGAAGTCTACTATGAAGGCGAATGGCACATGCTCGATCCCGACCACAAAGTATACTACACGACCGGAGACGACACCTCAATAGCCAGCATACAAGAGCTCGCAACTTCCAACTCAACCATATATCCGGTATTCGCCCTGAAAAACCAGACTTCACAGAAGAGCCGGGAACTTCCCGCAGAATACCGCAAAGCCTGGGACGGAAAGCATTGTGAAATCCCAATCCAAAAAATTCTCGCCTTCTAAACCATGTATTTAAACGGGCAAAGAATTATCATAAAAACTTGACAATGGAAAAACCGAAACTGATCTATAAAGGCGCTGAAGCCAACCTTTACGTCGAGGACGGAAGGCTGGTCAAAAAGAGGGTGAAAAAGGCCTATCGCATCCCAGAGCTCGACCAGGACCTTCGCCGCTACCGCACCCGGCATGAAGCCAAGATAATGGAAAAAATCCGAGCCTTCGGCTTTCCCGCACCTAAAGTATACCATTCCTCCGAAAAAGACTCTATAATAGAAATGGAGTACATCCCGGGCGAAACTCTGAAGGAAGTCTTTGAAAAAGAGGGGGGTGAAGCCTCGGGAGAAATCGCCCGACGCGTCGGCGAAACGCTCAACCTACTCCACTCTCACAACATCGTTCACAACGACTTGACCACCTCCAACATGCTGGAAAAAGACGGTAAAATCTACGTCATCGACTGGGGGCTGGGCTACCACTCAACACGCCTTGAAGACAAAGCCATGGACCTCGTAGTCCTTAAAAAATCCCTCCGAGCAACACACCCAAAAAAATATGAATTAATCTGGAAGAGCATTTCAAAAGGATACCAACTCCAAGAAGAACTTGAAACCCGGATAAACACCATCGAAAAAAGAGTGAGATACCATTAAAAAATCCTCACGCATTTAAATACAAACAATCCTTTTTTTTAACTTAAAAAAATGACATCTAAAGACGATTCAAAGAAGACGGCTGCGGAATACGCAATAGATTACGTTGAAGACGGAATAAGCGTGGGGCTTGGAACCGGCTCTACCGTGAAATACTTTATTGAGGCGCTTGCAAGGGAGAAGCTTAAGGTAAAGTGCGTCCCAACTTCGGTTGAGACTGAAAAGCTTGCGAAAAAGCTTAAGCTGAACGTGGTAGACCTGGTTGAGGGCCTTAAACCCTCAAAGATTGGGGGGCCTCCCTTAATCGACGTTACGATCGATGGGGCTGATGAAGTGGACAAGAAATTCAACCTCATAAAAGGTGGGGGAGGCGCGCTAACACGCGAGAAGATTGTGGCTTCAGCCTCCAAACAGTTCATTGTCGTAGTGGATGAGTCCAAGCTAGTCCAGAAGTTGGGGGCATTCCCCCTTCCAATAGAAGTACTATCTTTCGCAGTCCCTTACGTTGAATTCGAGCTTCGTGAACTGGGCGGAAATCCCGTAATCCGCAAGGGCTTTACTTCCGATAACGGGAATCCGATTATTGACGTGTCAGGACTTGACTTCCCGGACCCGCTCCAGCTTGAAACCGAGTTAAACAACATCCCCGGTATCGTTGAAAACGGCATTTTCTCTGTTTTACAGCCTGAAGTCGTCGTGGTCGGAAAAGGTAAAAAAGCAGAGGTCTTGGAAAATGGCTGAAGCAGACAAGGAACACCAGTTGCAGGCCATGTTGGCTGAACTCGAGCAGGGGAAGGCGAGGCTCGACGCGATTGGAAAGCAGGCGAGACTTGCTGAATCATCAATCCTTGAAATCCAGGCCACTCAGACAGCCCTTGATTCAATTGCTACGACTTCTGAGGGAACGGAAATCCTAGTCCCCCTTGGCGGGGACTCCTACGTTAAGGTCAACCTTGCCGACAACAAGAACGTTCTAGTAGGGATAGGATCAAGGTTTTCAATGGAGAAACCAATTAAAGACGCGAAAGAAACACTCTCCCAGAGGAAAGACGAGCTCGAGAAGTCTTTTAAGACCCTCCAGGAAGCCTATGCTGATCTAAGCGGCCAGTTAATGGAATTAAACGCGCACGTCGAAAGATTCCTCTCTGAAGTTCGTAAGTGAGTTTAAATGTTTGACGCACTAAAAAAAAGGTTTTCCACTTTTATAGGTCGCGCTGAAGAAAGAGCAGTTGAAAAAGCGGAAGAGTCAATTAGGATCCCACTTTCTGAAACCGGAACTCTCCCACCCAAACCGGAAGAAGCAACGAAAGCAGAAGATACTGTGGAGTCACAAAAACCAGGATCTTCAGAACCTGAAACCATAAAGTTAGAGCCCGAACCTACAACTCCTAAACCAGAAGCCGCAGAACTTGCGCCTCCCGTTTTTAAGGGGGAGCCCGAACTCGCAGAATCGGAACTTTCAAAACTCGCAGTCGAGGAAAAATTAATTCCCGAAGTATCAGTTGAAGAGAAAAGATACGACCCTAAACTCTCGGTGAAGACTAAAGTCAAAACTTTGTTTTCGCGTAAAGTAACTCTTACCAAGGGTGATCTAGAGGCTGTTTTAAACGAGCTTCACTTAAGCCTCATGCAGTCTGACGTCGGAGTTGAGGCATCTGATCACTTTATCGATGAAATCAAGAAAAAGATTTTAGGGGAGGAAGTGGATGTTGGAAGGATTAATGCAGTAATCAATCAGGCCCTTAAAAAAATCTTGCTTGAAACCTTAACTTCGGGGGGAACCCCAGACATCATCTCTGAAATCAAGTCATCTGAGAAACCTTACGTCATTTTATTCCTAGGAGTAAACGGCACTGGAAAGACGACTACTATGGCCAAGTTCGCTCAAACCTTGAAAGACAATAGGATCTCATCGGTTTTCGCGGCAGGTGACACATTCAGGGCTGGTGCGATCGAGCAACTTGAAATTCACTCCCAAAAACTCGGAATAAAATTCATCTCCCACGCAAAAGGTGCTGACTCTGCCGCCGTCATATTTGACGCAGTAGCCCATGCGAAAGCCCGAGGCATTGACGTTGTATTAGCAGATTCTGCGGGCAGGATGCAGACTAACATTAACCTTATGGATGAGCTCGGCAAGATCGTTCGCGTCAATAAGCCGAATCTCAAGGTTTTTGTTGGTGACGCATTAACAGGCAATGACGCTGTCGAGCAGGCTAAGAAGTTTGACGAGATGGCGGGTGTTGATGCTGTAATTCTCACTAAAATGGATGCTGACGCCAAAGGGGGTGCGGCATTGTCGATTACTCACGCGATAAATAAACCCATCATTTACGTTGGTATGGGGCAGTCGTACTCGGATTTAAAGCCTTTTGACGCTCAGTGGTTTGTAGACCAGGTACTTTAAATCCGGGAGTTGTTTTCGTTTACAGTCAGAATAGTCATTACGTCTGAATTTAAAATTGTGAATCCGCCGTAATTTCTTGAAGTCAGGCAGTTATTCTTCACTATCTTATTCTCTCTCAGTTTGAATGTTTTTTCGGCTGGTGGTGTCATTTCCAGAAGCTTGTTATTAGGGCCCCCAGCCGAAGACTCCGGCCGGGAGGGGATGGGTTTTGTAATGTGGGCTTTTTACACCCACCTTCTTTGGTGGACGAAAGTGCCACCCCTGGCGTTTTCTTGCCAGGGGTGGAGGGGGGTGGTTGGGGTGGGGTGATGTGATTGTGCCACCCCTGGCGTTTTCTTGCCAGGGGTGGAGGGGGGTGGTTGGGGTGGGGTGATGTGATTGTGCCAAACCTGGCGTGTTATTGCCAGGGGTGGAGGGGGGTGGTTGGGGTGGGGGGATGTGATATTAGCGTTAT
>JBDRAY010000153.1:0-4301 GCA_043823295.1 Methanobacteriota archaeon
GGCATCATAATTTCCGCATAGTATCTTTTCGCAGCCTCATAAACCTGGCACTCGTCATTGGCATATATCTCACTAGAGGCGAGGTGCGATCCGAATAAGTCGCACGTGAAAAGAATTTTATCCTCCTCAAGAAGGGTTAGCATGGTCTCCGGCCAGTGAACCCAGGGGGTAAAGATAAATCTCAGGGTCCGCTCTCCAAGCGTTAATTCTTCCCCATCCTCTATGACCTTAAACTTTTCATCCTCAATCTCCATAATATCCTGTAGTATTTCCTTGCATTTCTCGTTTGTCACGACTTTCGCATTCGGATAAGCCTTCAAAACATCTGGTATTGAGCCTGAATGATCTTTTTCAGCGTGATTCGCAATCACAAAGTCAAGTTTTTTGACACCCAACTTCTCAAGGTTTGCTAGAAGCTCCCCCGACTTTTCAGGATCAACAGTGTCAATTAATACTGTTTTCTCACTTCCCTGGATGAAATACGAGTTATAGCTTGTACCGTCTGGCAGGGGAATAAGCTCGTCAAACAATCGCCTATCCCAGTGTTGCACTCCTACCGAGTGGATACCATCCCCTAATGAACCTGTCACATCAAATCACCCAAAATTTCGAATTCACGTTGTTATCGTCTTAAAGTCGTAGTAACTTCCAGTTTCTGTTACGAAATCAATTTCCCCTTGAAGAATCGACAAGTGCTTCTCCTCCTCGGAAACGAGCTGTCGGAAGAGACTCCTACACTTCTCATCACCACACTGCTCGACTATTGCGGCGTAAAGGCTTATGCTCGCCCTCTCAGCCTCAACTCCAATGTTTAATGCGGCAAGCGGGTCAGCATTCTCGTCTGCGATACCGCCTGCAACCTCTTTCTGAAAGACTTGAGACTCCATCTCGTCGTCTTGCGGGATTTCCACCATCACAGTCAAGTCAAAGTCCTCACCGTCAAGGGTTTTTTCAAGCAACTGCTTGTGCTTGACCTCCTCCTCGGCGAGAAATCTGAACATCGCCTTGCCCTGCGCATCCTCTGTTTTTCCTTCAGACTTCTTGTAGAAGGCGTAACCTCGCTCCTCAAGCTCGATAGCCTTATCTACCGCTTCTCTCAATGTTACTGGAATCATATCTTATCCACCCCATTTAATCCTAGATTGCTTTTCCTCGACGTGAAGAATAGTCCTGTAGCCGAACTCCTTCTCGTAATCGAGGAAGTAGATCTTTTCGGGAGCGACCCTAATCCAAACATGGTGGTCTGGAACCCCCCCATACTCTTTAGCTGAAGGGAATTTATCGGCGTGATTGTGCCTCAATTCTCCTTCATGGTCTTTAGGCACTATCTCCGCCCTGCCAACTAATTGAATCCCCTTAATCTTCCCGAAGTCGTCGTAGTCCTCATCTATTGTTAAAGCAATCTTCGGATTAACCTGGATTGTCTTTATTTTATCGGTAATCGGATCGGCTTCGAAATAGATTGTCAAACCATCATTTATGTAGTATACTGTATGGGCGCTAGGCTCATTACCCCGAGACAACGCTATCGTGCATAATCTGTGACTGCTAATGTATCCGATGATCTTTTTCTCAAGCTCGTCGATAGCCATATTGCGTATTCTAATGTATATTACATCCTATTAATACCTTCAGTTTCCGTACAGTTACCTGAAAAAATCAGTATTTCTCGCAATAAACTTCGAAATAGCTTTCCGGGTGATCGCAGGAAGGACACTTGCCCGGAGGAGCAACACCCTCATGGGTGAAACCACATTTCCTGCAAACCCAAGTAACAGGTTCATCCTTCTTAAAAACCGTACCGCCCTCAATCTGCGCTAAAATCTCTTTATACCTGCCTTCGTGGTGTGATTCAGCCTTAGCAATCGCCTTAAGGCGCGCCGCAATCTCGGCTAAACCCTCTTGCTCTGCAACCCTTGCAAACTCAGGGTACATGCTAGTGTACTCAAAATTTTCCCCTGCGATCGCAGCTTTCAGGTTTTCCACAGTAGTTCCTACAGTCGTCGGAACCTCAGCCTCAACAACAATCTCGGATGAATCACCACCCTTAAGCTCGCAAATAAGCCGAAGCAGCCACTTCGCATGCTCGCACTCGTTATCAGCAGTCAAAAGAAAAATCTCAGACAACTGTTCATACCCTTCTTTTTTCGCAGTTTTTGCGTAAATCGTGTAACGGTTCCTGGCCTGACTCTCGCCCACAAAGGCTTTAGCCAGATTCTCAATCGTCTTTTCCATTTTTTCTAAATTAATAGGGTTTATAATATATCCCTTAAAATAAAAATCTAATAATATTCAAGGTAATAAAATTGATCGATGTTTCAGTAATAATCCCAACTATGGATAGGGTAGAATCCCTAAAGCAATGCGTAAACTCTGTTTTAACTCAGGAATATACTCGGGATAATTATGAGGTTATCGTCGTTGATAATGGATTAAGCGGTTCAACAAAAAGAGTCATTGAGGACTTAAAAAAAAATTACGGAGACCAAGTTAAGTATTTACGAGAGTCAAACCCCGGCTTACATAATGCTCGACATAAAGGGGCGGCAGTAAGTAAGGGGAAGATACTCGCTTACTTGGATGATGACGTTATAGTCGACAGAAAATGGATTACGGTCTGTGAAAGTTTCAAGGATCCTTCCATCCACATGGTTGGCGGTAGGATTCGGCCAAAATGGGAGGTTGAGCCTCCCTCATGGGTTTGGATTTTTCAGGATACCTGCGAGTT
This sequence comes from Methanobacteriota archaeon, assembly GCA_043823295.1. Classification (GTDB taxonomy): domain Archaea; phylum Altiarchaeota; class Altiarchaeia; order IMC4; family SCGC-AAA252-I15; genus SCGC-AAA252-I15. Next base: position 2,729 of record JBDRAY010000153.1, read on the forward strand.
CGGGAAGGTTTTTGGTTACTTGAGCCTACTAGATTTTGGGGGTGAGCCAAAGCGTATTCCCCCAATTTTCGCCTTCGGCTGCAACATGATGATTCGGAAAAAAACGTTATTCGATTGCGGGGGATTCCATCCTGATGCTTTTCCAAAGGAATTAATCAGATACCGAGGTGATGGAGAAACCGGGTTATCGAAAAAACTCGAGGATAAAGGATGTAAAGTTATATACAATCCAATAGCTACAGTACATCATGTTATTGGTAAAGAACGGTTAAGCTTGGAGTATTTTCGTCAGCGGGCGTTCAATCAAGGCATTTCCGATTCATTTACGGAGATTCGGAGAAATCGGGGTTTAAAAAATCATCATTTGAGGGAAATGAAAGAGAGGCTGAGAAGATTACATTCAAAAATCATCTCCCTAATGTTAGACGGGCAAGACCCTAAGGGTATCAAGAATACGGTCTTTAGAAGTTACCTTGAGGGGAGACGATACCATCTCAAAGAGGTTTTAAAGGATCCAAAGTTACTAGAACACGTATTGAAGGAAACATGGTTGGCTGGAACTTACGGAAGAAAATAGAAAGTATCATAACAATTGCAAAACAAGTACGCGCTTATCATAGAAGTAAAGAGGATGAGCGTCAAAATTACTATGATAAAACGTTTAATCCACTAGCTCTTAGGGAACGTTTTATTGTTGCTGGCGTCCCTGTGGAAGACGCGCGGATTAGTCTAGTAGATTTCGAGAGATGGTTAGGCGAATTTGATGAACTTAGTCAATTCTATCAGGGATCTGATGTGCACATTGAGAAGTGTTTGGAACATTATTTATCATATAAGTGGCTAAACCTCTCACAGGAGGATGTGTATATTGACGTTGCAGCAGCTAGTAGTGTCTGGGCTGAAATATTAATTAAACGGGAGATTACTGCCTACAAGCTTGATTTAAAGTACCCTGCAGGTATTAATGACGTAAAAATTGGTGCAGAAGCAGGGGACACTGGATTACCCGCCGGGTTTGCAAGCGCAATGTCACTCCAGTGTGCTTATGAGACTTTTAGGGGTGATGCAGATATCCGTTTCATCCAAGAGGCAAAACGAGTTCTCAATCATAGAGGGCGTTTTGCCATCATCCCCCTCTATACGGATGAAACCTACTTTAATATGTCCAGCCCTTACGTGAATTTGTCAGGAATTGAGGTGGATGAGGGAGCTATACGTGTTTGGAGGGAGGACGCCTACAAGGAACCCTTCAGTCGCCACTATTCTCCGGAAGCATTTGCTGAGCGCATTTACTCACAAATAAAGGGATTAACGGGCAGAATTGTGTACTTTACTAATCTAGACGAAATAAGGACTAATTTTAATGGCCAGAGAATCTACTGTAATTTCATGTTTTACTGTGAGAGATCGAGTATTAGTTTTATTCGCGAAAAACGATACAAGTTACATAAATGATTAGAAAAATAACTTCAGCAAGCAAGTGGATAGCCTTCATCGTTCCCAACGAATCTAGAAGAGAGGGAGTTGAGTTCTTCACTCCAGACAAGGGGCATTTTCAAAAAGTTAATGAAAA
>JBDRAY010000154.1:0-17252 GCA_043823295.1 Methanobacteriota archaeon
TATCGATGTTTTTAAATATTGAGATTTTCATCTTTTCTGCTGATTCAGATTACTACGGTGATATAATACTAGATATGAGAGATATAAGATTTATAGTCCTTTTTTAGTGAGGGATCAGGAGAAATTGCCCACATCTTATGAAGGGGGATATATCATGAGGAATCTTATCTACATCAGTTAAATATGCCAATTTCACTGAATTTTTTACTTTAAAATATTGATTTCGTAATTCATACAGACAGTCAAAGATGACAGAATTCAATTTCGGAAGAAGCCGAATATCGGATAAGGGACCATGCTACATCATAGCCGAAATAGGCAGCAACCACCAAGGAAACATCGAAGTAGCAAAGCAGATGATAGAGATTGCCGCAGACTGTTGTGTTGATGCCATAAAATTTCAAAAGAGGAACAATAAAAAGCTGTATACAAAAAAATGTTACGATAAAGCCTATGAAAACCCGGACAGTTGGGGAGCCACGTATGGCGAGCACAGGGAACGCCTTGAATTCGGGATAAATGAATTCAGGAAGCTGAAAGAACACACTGAAAACAACGGACTCGAGTTCATGGCAACGCCATTCGATTTCGAGAGTGTAGACCTGCTCGAGAATATTGGAGTGACAAGCTATAAAATGGCTTCAGGGGACGTAACGAACACGCCACTTCTCGAGTATATCGCAAAACTCGGAAAACCCATGTTCGTGTCGACCGGGGCCTCCACCCTTGATGAGATCAGGTTAGCCTACGATACTATTCTAAAACACAACAAGAAACTCGTTTTATTCCACTGTGTCTCGTCCTATCCCGCCGAATATGATATCCTTAATCTGAGGATGATTAAGACGCTAAAAAAGGAGTTTCCAAAAGCGATAATCGGTTATTCCGGTCACGACAACGGCATTCTAGCACCGGTTATCGCTTACATGCTAGGTGCCATGGTCGTTGAAAAACATTTCACCTTAAACCATGCCTGGAAGGGTAGAGATCACAAATTCTCTCTTGAGCCTACAGGGCTTAGAAAGCAGGTGAGGGACTTACGGAGAGTGGATTTGAGTCTAGGCGACGGGAAAAAAACTCTGCATGATTATGAGATGGATTCTAGAAAGATTATGGGGAAAAGCCTTTATGCTCGGAGAAACATGTCAACGAAATCAATAATTAGGAGGGAGGACATATCAATCAAGACGCCAGGGGGTGCTATACCGCCATACCGGCTTCAGGAGTTGGTAGGTAAGAGGCTTCTGGCAGACATGAACGAGGAGGATCCTTTCTCAGGGGAGCTTGTAGCTGATGAATAACAACATCTTTGACCTTGAGGGGCGAGTGGCCGTCGTGACTGGAGCCTGCGGTCAGCTTGGGGGCGAGTTCGTAAAAACGCTCATTTCTTTTGGAGCGTCTGTTGCCGCATTTGACGTAGACTTGGGCAATCCCAAGTCCCAGCTTGTTGGTCTTAATCCAGACAAACTAATTAAAGTCGAAGTTGACGTCACCGACAGGAACTCGATAAAAAAGGGGTTAGAGATGGTCTTGGATAAGCTGGGTGAACCGAGAATTTTAGTAAATAATGCGGGAGTTGATTCTCCGCCGGGTTTGGTAAAAGAGGATACGGGCGTATTCGAGCAGTACACAGAGTCGAATTGGGATAAAGTGATGGACGTGAACATAAAAGGAGCTTTCCTGTGCTGCCAGGTAATCGGCGGGAGAATGGTCAAGACGGGTGGTGGAAGTATAATAAACATTTCATCCATTTACGGAATGCTCTCACCCGACCAGCGGTTATATGAGATCAATTCGGCTGAAAAAAGATTTTACAAGCCCGTGGCCTATAGCGTATCGAAGTCTGGGCTTGTGAATTTAACAAGGTATCTCGCAACTTACTGGGCAGATAAGAAAGTCCGGGTGAACACACTCACACTGGGAGGAGTCTTTAACAACCAGGATAAACAATTCATCGAAAAATATTCATCCAGAGTCCCCCTTGGTAGGATGGCGTGTCAGGAGGAATGCGGAGGCATCATAGTTTTTCTTGCCTCTGACGCATCCTCTTACATGACCGGATCAAATTTGGTATTAGACGGGGGTTACAGCTGTTGGTGAAATAATAGTTGGGTGATAACGTGGTTGAGAAATTTAAGAATTATATCGGTGGAATGTGGGTTGACTCTTCATCCGGAAAAACCTTTGTAAACATTAATCCTTCAGATGTTGGAGAGGTGCTCGGTGTCTTCCCCATGTCAACGAAAAAAGACTTGAATGCGGCAGTATCTGCTGCGTATTCCGCCTATCCCGGCTGGAGGGATGTCCCCCCACCCGAAAGAGGGGATATTATCTATGCTTGCGCCCGCATAATGGAGGAGGAAAAGCAAAGACTTGCCGAAATCATTTCCAGAGAAAATGGGAAAACCGTTTCCTCCGCCTTGGGAGACGTTCAATCCGGGATTGATATGGCCTACTTTGCGGCAGGAGAGGGAAGACGCCTGTATGGGAAGACTTCACACTCCGGGCTTGCGAGACGGTTCACGATGACCAAGCGTTTTCCAATCGGTGTTTTAGGCATAATCACCTCATGGAATTTTCCCATGGCAATCACATGCTGGAAGACTCTCCCCGCCCTTGTCTGCGGCAATACAGTTGTACTGAAGTCGGAAGAAAACACCCCAGAAACAGCGGTTCACTTCACCAGAATCCTCGAAGAAGCAGGCCTTCCGAAAGGTGCCCTAAACCTCGTTCACGGCCTGGGACCTGAAGTTGGGAAAGCGCTCACAAAGAATCCGAAGGTATCGATGGTTTCCTTCACAGGCTCAAGCAAGGTGGGAAGGATCATCGGGGAGGCTTGTGCGTTACGGTTGGCCAAGTTCTCGCTCGAGCTTGGTGGGAAAAACGGGGTCATTGTATTGGATGACGCTGACATCGATCTTGCTGTTGACGGGATCGTATACGGTGCATTTTCAATTTCAGGACAACGTTGCACGTCAACTAGTAGGGCCATCGTACACGAGGCAGTATATGATGAATTCATGCAGAAACTGATTGATGCGTCAAGAAAGTTAAGGATTGGACCCGGAAGCGATGAAAAATCTGACGTCACACCACTCATAAGTGAAAAGCAGTTTCGCAGGATTATGGGATACATCGAACGCGCTAAGACGGCGGGTGCAAACATTGTAGTGGGGGGTGGTAGGCTTAATTGTGGAGTCTACAATAAAGGATTCTATATCGAGCCGACAATAATCGATAACGTGACCCCGGAAGATGAGATTGCGCAAGAGGAGGTATTCGGCCCGGTTTTAATCGTGTTTAAGGCATCATCCTACGAAGAGGGGGTAACAATCCACAACAGCAGTCTATACGGCCTTTCCGCCTCACTTTTCACAAGGAACGTGAACAATGCATTCTCCTTCTTTGACGATGTTGATGCGGGAGTATGCTACATAAACGCCCCTACATTCGGCTCGGAACCACACATGCCGTTCGGTGGAGTGAAAAACTCGGGACTGGGATACCGTGAAGCTGGATGGGCTGCCATCGAGGCGTTCTCCGAGGTTAAAACGCTCTACGTTGACTATAGTTCAAGAATCCAGAACGTGCAATTTGAGGAGTAGTATCTTAATATGACTTCCGTATCCTTCATCCCGTATAGTGAGTTCGAGCGAATTAAATTGGCACATGTGGAGAAATTTGCGAGACTTAAACTGATAAGCGACATGTGTCGCGTAAATGCCTTGTCCGCTGTCAAGCGTGCCGGCTCAGGGCATCTCGGATCGAGTTTCAGTTCGACTGACATTATGGTGTACTTGTATTTTAATGAGTTGAACGTTTTAGAGAAGGGAATCGATAACCCGGACAGGGACATTTTTTTCTCCTCTAAAGGCCATGATTGCCCTGCTCTTTATTCTGTTTTTGTTGCGGCTGGAGTGCTTCCCTTAAAAAAGCTTGCGGATTTTCGCCGTCTCGGAGGATTAGAAGGCCATCCAGACAGGGAAATCCCCGGAGTAGAAGCCAATTCCGGTTCGCTTGGGATGGGCATCTCAAAGGCGAAAGGGATTGCATTGGCAAAAAAAAGATTAAATCATCGTGGGAGGACGTTCGTACTCATTGGAGACGGAGAACTCCAGGAAGGCCAGATTTGGGAGGCAATCCAGACTACAGTACACCAGAAGGTGAATGATCTCACCGTAATCGTAGACCATAATAAAATCCAGACCGACCAGTATGTTTCGGAAATTATCGACTTACGGGATATAAAGAGTAAGGTGAATGCATTTGGATGGCATGTGGAGGAAGTAGACGGCCACAACTTCAGTGAATTGGAAAACTGTTTTGCAAACTTGAAGAATACCTTAAAAAAGCCGAAACTAATCATAGCACACACCGTTAAGGGGAAGGGTGTTTCATTTATGGAAGGCTTAGAAATGGGAAAACGATACAAGTGGCACTCTGGAGCCCCCGATATAACGGCTTATGAAAAGGCCTTAGATGAGTTATTAAAAAGGATAAATAATACGCTCTCGGATTGTGATTTAGCTCGGATCAAGTTGGATGCCATTGGAGGGCAATGTGTTGAAGTTACAGGTCAAAAGGCGGGTGAAAGCTTGGTTGAGGCTTACGGTCAAGCGCTTGTCGAGCTTGGAGGAAGACGAGACGATCTTATTGTACTTGACGCAGATCTAGCCGCAGACTGCGGACTGAGACCATTCGAGAAGACCTTTCCGAAGCGTTTCATAGAAAACGGCATTGCAGAACAGGACATGGTTTCAACGGCAGGAGGACTTGCTCTGGCGGGTTTGCTCCCCATAGTGAACTCTTTCGGAGCTTTCCTTGCTTCACGGGCGAACGAGCAGATATACTCGAACGCGACAGAGGGTACGAAAATAATCTACGTATGCCATTATTCAGGATTAATCCCTGCAGGACCCGGAAAATCACACCAAAGCCTGAGGGACATCTCCCTGTTTGGCGCCCTGCCTAATTGTGTGGTGTTAGAGCCCTGCAATCCAGCAGAGACTAAACGAGCGATTGAATGGTGCGTAAATGAAGCTGAGACTAATTGCATGATGAGGCTGGCATTGACCAGCTCACCTAAACCAATAATCCTCCCCGAGGACTACAAGCTCGAATACGGGAGGGGAACAGTATTACATGATGGCGTAGACGGGGTTTTATTCGCCTACGGGCCTGTTAAAATCTATGAAGCTCTTTCAGCGGCCAGGCAACTTGAGCTGAAGGAGTACTCACTCAAGGTTGTGAATATGCCCTGGTTGAATCGAACAGACAGTAAATGGATCGACAAGACTGTTGGAGACTGTGAAAAGATATTCGTTTTAGACAACCATTCCCCTTACGGCGGGCTTGGAGATTGCCTCCTAAATGAAGTAACAAGTTCTGACAGACTCCGCGGAATAAAATTGGAGAAATTCGCAGTAGAGGACTACCCAGCCTGCGGAACAACCAAGGAAGTCTTGCGCCACCATAAACTAGATTGCAGGAGTATTGTAAAGCGCATTCTAGCAGAATAGACAAGATGGGGTGGGAACTCCCTTTTATTAGCTATCATTCCGACTAGATTTTCAATTGAACGCATAAAATAGATATAACAATTAATCGGGTAAAATGTATAAGATGTCTGAATGGGTCAATTATTTTGAGGAGACAAATAGAACCCTTTTTATGCAATGCCTTCGATTACGACGTTTAATCGAATTAATCATAAGGCACACACCAGAAGGCGGGAGAATCCTAGAGGTAGGATGTGGTACTGGTTCATTATCTCTATTACTTGACGATTATGGTTTCGAAGTTACTGCATCTGACATCAGTAGAGAGGTTTTAGATTACGCAAGGAAAAAGACAAACAGGGTAGAAACCAAACTAAAATTCGTACAAGCAGACTTATTGAACTTAAGCTACGCATTTAAGAAAAAACAGTTTGATACAGTCTGCCACAAAGGCGTAATGGAGCATTTCAATGACAAAGATATTGTTACAGGACTTGGAGAGCAGAGGAAAATAGCACGTAAAGTCATATTTCATGTCCCTAACAATCGTCAAAAAACGACCAATGATTTGTTTGGTGATGAGAGGTTGCTTAGTAACAGGAAGTGGGTGAAATTGATAATGGAGGCGGGTTTTACTGATGTTAGAGTATTCGGGGACTACGATTTACAAAAATGCACATACATATTGCCTGCCGTATTCCTTAGGCCCAAGTTGTCGTTCTGGTGGAAATACTTAAGTAAACACTCCGTATTTGTTTGTAAATGAAAATGGAGATTCTTGCTCTTATTCCTGCTCGGGGGGGATCCAAACGGGTTCCGAAAAAAAATATTCGGCTACTCGGAGGGAAACCACTGATTTCCTACACGATAGAGGCTGCGAAGAAGTCTAAACACATTAACAGGATTATTGTATCGACGGAAAATGAGGAGATAGCAGAAGTCAGTAGGAAGTATGGCGCTGAAGTGCCATTTATAAGACCCAAAGAGATATCGGGTGATGAATCATGTGAGATAGAATTCTTCGACCACACCCTAAACTGGCTCCTCGAGAACGAGGATTATGAACCAGACCTCATTGTTGAGCTTTATCCAACTTCACCTTTTAGGACTGCAGAACTTATCGATGAGGCGATTGTGAAGTTGCTTAAGCATCCTGAGGCTGATTCACTGCGTTCTGTTAGGTTGTGCAGAGAGCATCCATACAAAATGTGGTTGGAATGTGGGGGATTTATCGAACCTTTTGTTTTCCAGGAGGATTCAAACGTTCACACTTTCTCCCATTGCCTATTGCCTAAGGTGTTTATTCAAAATGCCAGCATCAATATCACAAAACCGTCCACAATAAGGAACAAGAAGTCGCCTGTAGGCGATGTTGTAGTATCATTTATCATGGATGAAACCCCCTGTTTGGACATTAACAATGAAATCGATTTTGAATTTGCAGAATTTATTATTAGAAGGGGTATCCGAAATGTCATTTAGATTCATAAAAAAAAATCTCAGAAAAAACCAGTTTATACTTAGTCTCTATACGGGTTGGATATTGAGAAAATTCATGCCCAAATGGTATGATATCCTCTCAAAAGAGATAGACGAATGGCAGGATGCCCTAAATTCGGGAAAAAAATATAAAGTTCTTATCGCAACCAGTATTGGCGCGCACCTATCAGGTGCAATAGTAGAGAGCATGCTGGCCGTAGCCCTAACTCTTAGGAACGCGGAAGTGCACATACTATTGTGTGATGAAGCACTACCAGCATGCCAAGGTTGGAATTTACCCAAGAACAATTCTGAGAAAGAGGTGGTACATTCCGGACCACAAAAATACTTATGCAAGAATTGCTTTAATTACGCAAACAAGATGTTCCAGGCTCTTGGCATCCCAATACATTATTACAGTGAACTTCTGGATAGGCAGGATTTACTTAAAGCACAAAATATTTCAGAGACGGTAGATTACTCCAGGATTAGGGATTATGAGTATGGTAACCTGGCCGTGGGAGAGCATGCTTTCGCCGGGGCCCTGAGATTCTATGCGAGAGGAGACTTGGAGGGGAAAACTCAGGGAAAGATAGTTTTGAGGAAATATTTGAAGGCATCCCTGTTGACCGCTATTGCTGTAAGAAAAATTTTGAGGGAACATAGGTTTGATTGCGCTGTATTCCACCATGGAATATACGTACCACAGGGGGTTATCGGCGAAGTCTGCAGGTCTGAAGAAGTACGAGTCGTTAATTGGGACCTTGCTTATAGAAAACAATGTTTTATTTTCAGTCATGATGACACATACCACCACACCCTCATGTCTGAGCCTGTGGACAAATGGGAGAACCTCCCTTGGACTGATGCCATGGAGGAAAAATTGATGCAATATTTGGGGAGTCGTATCCTCGGAAGAAATGATTGGATTAGATTCCATGAAAAACCAAATGTGGATTTCAACAGTATATCAAAGGAATTGCATCTGGATCTATCCAAGCCCTGTATAGGATTGCTCACCAACGTAATATGGGACGCTCAAATTCACTACCCAAAAAATGCTTTCAGAGACATGCTTGAGTGGCTTCATGTTACGATAGATTACTTCATCAAACGACCAGAACTCCAGCTAGTTATCCGCGTACACCCCGCCGAAATTAAAGGAATACTAGAATCACAACAAAAAGTTGTTGATGAGATAAACAGAACATACCCAAAATTACCAAACAACATCATGATTATCCCTCCGGAAAGTGACATCAGCACTTATGAAGTAATGCTCCACTGTAATGCCGTATTGATTTATGGGACGAAAACGGGCGTGGAACTTTCGAGTATGAGTGTTCCGATAATAGTTGCGGGAGAAGCTTGGATCAGGAACAAAGGCATAACCAGGGATGCGCAAAGTCCTGAAGACTATCTTCGATTACTTGATGGACTACCCCTAAATCAGAAGCTCAATAAAAAAATAGTGCAGAGGGCTAGAAAATATGCCTTCCACTTCTTCTTCCGGAGGATGATACCAGTACAGGTTGTGAATGGAATACCTAAGCCACCGTACGTCGTATTAGACATCCGCAACCTAAACGAACTAAAGGAGGGTAATGATAGAGGACTAGATGTTATCTGCGAGGGGATACTAAGAGGGACAGATTTCATCTATCCCGAAGAGTGTATGAGTTGAAAACATGCAAATTAGTTTTTATTTGAGACTATACTCACGTCAAGCTCTTTCGCCAGGTATTCAGCCAGCTCATTCGCATAACAGTCCATGCTCAATGTGCCGTCAATATTTCTGAATACTGGGATTTTCATGGTTTAATCCACCCGAGTGATAGCAACCGATTCTTGATTCTCTTTAGGAAACGAAACAACTCCGATCCTATGGAGGGGGGGAGTCTTAGTAAAAAACTCTGTATTCTACCCCGAATGCTTTTCTTTTGCAGTTGAGTGTAGTACTTACTATTTATGAATTCTCGTGCAAGATCCCAGTCTCCTTTAATAAGGCAACAATTTACCGCATTGATTATTCGATTTGAGATAAAATCTTGCTTATATTGTTCTATATCCGGAGTTGCAGGAATATCTTTCATATACTTCAGACGCTTGTGGTTTTCAAGTCCTTGAGCTGTTGTTGATTGCGTGTGTACGCGGTATTCCGAGAGGTATTCAGGCACAAAAACGAAATTTCCCCCTTCTTTGGCTAATTCTATAAAGAACGTGGCTTCGGGAATATTTACGTCTTCCAGAAATCTTATTCGTCTAACGTCGCTGGTTCTGATTAAGGATGCGACGATTGGGATGGAACTCTGCCACGCGCATATTTCAGGGTTTTCGACCGGGCCGGCAGGGATGCAATCACGATGATACTCTCGGACAAAATCAACGGTTCTTTTTTCCAATCGCCTTCCATGAGAATCGGCCATATAATTGTTTGCGAAGACCACGCTGGTATTGGATTGAATCGCGTTCACTGTCTTTTTAACGAAATCGGGTAGAAGCATATCATCATCTGCAAGTAAGATAAGGAATTCGCCTTTCGCGGAATCCGCTATAGCATTCCAATTTCCCCCCATACCTAAATTTCGCGTGTTTTCCTGGTAGCGCACTCGAGAATCCTTTTTTTCGAGATTTTTACACCAAGAGCGAATGGATTTTGTAATGCTTTCAGTCGAAGGGTTCTGACTGATCAACACCTCAATATTCGTGTAAGTCTGGGTTAGTGCAGAGTGAACTGCCTCCTTCAGATAGTCCGCCCTCTTGTAGGCTGGGATGCCTATCGTAATTAATCTAACCATTTTCTGACAAAAATAAATCAATGCATTTGAGTATGAAATCTGATTTTTTGGGAGTTATTCCGGGATAAACGCCAAGCCAGAACGTGTTTTTCATGATGAAGTCGGTGTTTCGAAGATCAGCTGCCAAGCGGAATCTAACATGCTTGAAGCTTGGGTGGCGGGTTATGTTTCCTGCGAAAAGCATTCTCGTTGCGATTTTATTTTCTTCCAAATGTTCTACGATGTCGTTTCTTGTGAATCCAGCATCCTTCTTCACTGTAATCGGGAAACCAAACCAACTAGGTTCGGCTTTCACCTCTGCTTGAGGGAGGATAAAATGTTCTTCATGCTTCTTTAGTACGTTGTAAAGTGTTCTGAAGTTTTTCCTTCGTGACTTGATGAACGCGGGGAGTTTTTTAAGTTGTTCAACCCCCACCGCCGCCTGCATGTCGGTGATTTTCAGGTTGTAGCCGAGGTGAGAATAGATGTACTTGTGGTCGTAGCCTTGGGGTAGCGTCCCCAACTGATAATGGAATCTTTTACCGCAGGTGTTATCGCAGCCGGGCTCGCACCAGCAATCCCGACCCCAATCCCGGAACGATTTTATTATGCGAGCCAGTTTTTCATCGTCTGTGGCTAAAGCCCCGCCCTCCCCCATTGTGATATGATGTGAGGGGTAGAAGCTGAACGTGGATATCTGACCGAATGTTCCGGTATATCTTCCATCGTATTTCGACCCGAGCGCATCACAGTTGTCTTCTAAGACCCATAGGTTATGTTTGTTTGCGATTTGCATGACTTTGTCAACGTTGAATGGGTTGCCGAGAGTGTGAGCCAGAAAAATCGCTTTCGTCTTTTCGGATAAAGAGTCTTCGATTTTTTCAGCCTGAATGTTGTATGTTCCGACGTCTACGTCCAAAAACACAGGGACAAGGTTATTCTGGACTATGGGGTTTACTGTCGTGGGGAACGCGCATGCTGTTGTTATCACCTCGTCTCCGGCTTTAAGTCGACTGTCTCCTAGTTTGGGAGAGGTTAAAGCTGAGACTGCAAGAAGGTTTGCGGACGAGCCAGAATTCGTGGGAATACATTGTTTAACGCCTAAAAATTTTTTGAATCCTTCCTCGAATTTTTTCGAGAACCTTCCAGCAGTAAGCCAGAAGTCTAGACTGCAATCTACGAGAGATTTGATTTCGGAAGCGTTGTAAACTCGCCCAGCATAAGGGATTAATGTTTTTCCCGGTTTGAAAAATTCACGTTTATTGTGGATGGCGTAATAGTGTTTTGAAGCGATATCTCGGGCTAAGCCCCTCAGTATCTCGTCGATTTTCCGTACCGAAAGTCTGCCAATCTTATTCGAGATATTTTGATCCCCCATTAAAAGTATCTGGTCGGTAAGGATGTACTGGTCTTTGGTTAGTTTTCCTCCAGAAACGTCTTTACTTCTTATTCTTATGGAGGGTGAGCTAACGGTTTTTTTGGATGACATTAAAAAAATTTGTATTCCATTGTCTCTGACGCCGAAAATAAAACCGGAAGAAAACTCTGAGTGATTTAACGAGACGATGTCCCCTGTCTTAAGGTCGTTCATTTTGAATTCCATGAGTGAACAAAATCATTGATTTCCTTGATAGTTAAGTCAAAAAGTTTTCTTTGGTCTCCTTCATCGTAGAATGCTTTATACCATCTTACCGTTCTCTCAATGGCCTCGTGCATGTCATAAACCTGCCGGCATCCGAGCAATGTTTGTGCTTTTGTCGGATCCAATCTCAGATGACCGGTTTCAGGAGGATGGAAAACAGTATTGATCTCGTATCTGCCACCACCCCAAACTTCAACGACGAGTTTCACTAACTCTTCCACAGTCAGTATGTCACCCGTGTTTGGCCCGAAATTCCATGGAGCACCGTACTTGGCCCCCTCTTTTTGCATGAAGGCTCCAAGCAGGAGGTAGCCGGACAGCGGTTCCAACACGTATTGCCATGGCCGGGTTGCCTTGGGGTTTCTGATGACGATTATGTCATCCTGTGACAGTGCTTTAATGCAATCCGGGATGATCCTGTCTTCGGCCCAGTCACCCCCACCTATGGCGTTGCCCGCCCTCGCGGAAGACAAAGCAACATGATGGGTTTTACTATACTCCTCGGGTTTAAAGAATGAGCTTCTGTATGCGGAAGTGATGTGTTCGGCGCATGCTTTGCTTGAGCTGTAGGGGTCGTATCCTCCAAGCCGGTCTGTTTCACGGTAACCGTAAAACCAGTTCTTGTTTTCATAGCATTTATCGCTGGTCACAATAATGCATGATTTGACGGTCCTTGATTTTTTAACTTCTTCCAGGACGTTTACGACTCCCATCGCGTTCGTCTCGTAGGTTAGCTTTGGCTCCTTGTATGAGAACCTTACAAGCGATTGCGCTGCCAGGTGGAATACGTATTCCGGTTTGTATTCTCTGAAGATGGTGTTTAAGTTAATACTGTCCCTTACATCACCACTAACATGAGCTATCTTGTGTTCAAGCCCTATGACCTCGAATAGACTTGGTTTGGATGGCGGTTCTAGTGAGTAGCCGACCACCTTCGCTCCTAGCTGGGAAAGCCATAGCGTAAGCCAGCTGCCTTTAAATCCTGTATGTCCCGTAACTAAAACTACTTTGTTTTTATACGCCTCCTTCAAGTACTTATCCATTTTTTATTTCCAGTAGTAGGGAATTTTACTCGATGCCGGGTCTAATCTCTCTATCTCATCTGGGTCGTAGGGGAGTGTGGCGCAGTTTGCAACGATGGCTGGTTTATCGCCCAAACCCTTGAAACCATTCCATATTTTGGGGGGGATTTTGACTAAGCAGTAGTTTTCCTCGCCGATATATAGCTCCATCAGATTCCCCCGTGTATTGGAATTTTTTCTATCGTCAAACAAGACCAGTTTTATCATCCCGTGTACTACAGCATAATTCAGCGTCATTTTCTTGTGCAGATGCCAACCCTTAACAACTCCGGGATACACCGATGAGAAATAAATTTCCCCGAACTCTTCAAACAGTGGATCATCGCACCTAAGCATATGGTATACGCATCCCCTAGCATCTGGAATCTTTTTCAATGGTTTTACAGTGACCCCAAAAATCTTTTCATTATCCATTCTATACCTCATTTAAAGAGTTTATTATTCACAAGATGTTTTTTATACCACTCTACGGTAAGCATTAAACCCTCATCAAAGGTGGTCTTAGGTTCCCACCCCAAAAGCTTTTTTGCCTTAGTTATGTCAGAAGACAACAATTTATATTCATTTTTTCTGGGAGGGATTACCCCAAAATTAGGCTCTAAGTCACTGCCAACAATCCTTTTCAATCGCAAGGCAACATTTTTCACGCTCACCGGATTTCCAGTCCCGACATTGAAAACCTCATGTTTAAAACGCAGTTTCGGATTCTCCAACAAACTCAGATAAGCGTCTACTAAGTCATCAACGTAGACCCAATCCCTTTTTTGCTCTCCTGTCGTCAGTTCTGGAGCCTCGTCTTCAAAAAAATTCTTTATTATTGAGGGGATCATGCACCTTACGTGGTCTGCAGGACCGAACGGGGGGAAAACCCTCAAGGTGACGCATGATGAACCATACATCCTTGAATAATAAGAACACGCTTGTTCTGCGTGAATTTTCGACAATGCATAAAGGTTTGCAGGCTCTAGTTCGCTTTCCTCCTTAAGTTTGGCTTTGTTACCCTTGTATACGAAACACGAGCTCGTGTTTATGAAAAGAGTCACTTTATTTATTCTGGCAGCCTCGAGCAGGTTTACCGTGCCCAACACGTTGGATTGGATGAGTGGGACTATGTCTTCGGGTTTATGTTCCACCGCATAATATGCGGCTAGGTGGATTATTGCATTAGGCTGAAATTCTGTGACAATATTTCGAACAATTTGAGTATCCCGTATATCCGTACTAAAAATCCTTAACTGACTTAAAATATCTTTTATCCGCCAAATGTCTGAATTTTGACGCTTTATTATTCCAACTTTAAAGCCTTGTTGGACAAGCCGTTTAATCAAGTGAGACCCTATGAAACCGGTCGCACCCGTTACTAAAACACGTTTTACATCCATTTTCCCATCAAGTAAGCAATCACCTTGAGCTTGGAACGTACAGCTAGGCTGATTTCTAATGATTTAAAGCATAAAAACTCATTTATCCCAAACATTCCAAAAGGCTCTACCTTCCTGCCACAGCCTATTCAAGTATTCCATATCCCGGTAAGTGTCCATACACTCCCATTCGCCACTATGCTCGTACATTGAGAGCTCGTCATCTCTGGCTAATTGTTCTAAGGCCCCCTTCTCGAAGTCGCATTCATCGTCTTCTGTGAGGTATTCAAAAATTTTCTTATTAAAAACGAAAAAGCCGCCGTTTATCAAACCTCCTGAAACCTGAGGCTTCTCCTTAAAGGACTTTACTTTAACGCCTTTGACAACAAGTTCGCCAAAACGGGAGGGTGGTCTTACCCCGGTAACGACTCCTATTTTCCCCCGTTTTTTGTAGAACGACAATAATTTATTGATGTCGACATTTGCCACTCCGTCACCGTATGTAACCATGAACGTGTCAGTATCCAAATACTTCTCAATTTTTTTAATTCGCGCTCCCTTAAGAGCCGAATTTCCGGTATCAACCAAGGTTACTTGCCAATCTTCCTGGGGATTGGGATTATGTATCTCCAATTTTTTTGTTGCCCCGAGGGATATCGTGCAATCATTGTTTAGGATATCGTGATGATAGAAATATTCTTTTATCTTCGAACCGTGGTAGCCTAGACAAAGAATAAAATCCCTGAAGCCGTAGTGGGCGTAAATCCTCATTATATGCCATAAAATCGGGTGCCCGCCAATATTTATCATGGGCTTCGGACGCATCTCGGTTTCCTCTCTTAACCGTGTTCCCATACCACCACAAAGAATGACAATTTTGATGTTTTCCATGAGATTACTTTAGACTACTGTATACTAATCTATAACTACGTTTATATTTCTTGTGGGCATTAAAGAATAGGGTCATATCCTCCTTTGCATTGGTTTGCGATGACTGGATAGGTCTTGTGTGTATTACTGTTTCACAGTCTACAATACCCATATTCTTGTATTTGCAGAAGGATTTAGCTAGGATATCATAACCCCACCCCCAGAAGTTATAGTCTTCTTGAATCATATCCCGAAACTTCAGCCACGCAGATCTCGTGAAGACGGGAACCATAGTCTCTACAAAGTCAGTATATCTTCCAACAGGGTATCTCTCATCTCTTAAGGTTATTTCATGACCGTAATATGATTTATTTGACAATGCTGGCTGCGCCATATCAAGGTTGTTTCTTTCCATAACATCGATAAAATTCTTAAGTGAAAAATCCTCGACATCAATGTCGTCATTCCACAAGAAGATGAAGTCATATTTGTTGCAGAACTTAGGTGTCAGGTATTTTTTCGCGAGTTGGTATAGGATACATTTATCACTTTTCTTGCGAATAAAACTGCATTTTTTATACGATTTTTCGTTGAATTCAGTATCATCGTAGACAAATATTAGATAATCGAAGTTTTCATGGCCGAATTTTTTTACTATTTTCGAAAGGAATTTTTTACCCCCTATGCCGACAGAGGATACATATAAGCTTTTTTGGAAGATTCCGGGGGATTTTTTTCTATTTTGCCAGTTGTAGACGCTTGTCTGGAACTTCAGGTTAAGAAGATATGTCGGCAAGGATACTCCCCTTTGGACTGCCCCAACTAATCTCTTTTCCTTAACATTCATCTGAATTTTCCGTAAAATCCAGGGAAAAATCCAAGGTTTGTTTTTCAACATTTTTAATCGTGCACCAAAAGTTATGCATTAATAAACACCATATATGACCGGGATTGTATAAGTGTTTCAAGAATCTATTATGCTTTTAATATGATCAACTAAGGAACTATCCCGGTTCAGCTCAGGTTTGAAGTTTCTTGCCTTACTTATTGCTTCCTCCAACTCGTTTACGTCATAAACGGCGATGACCCGCTTTTCCTTCGCAAGCTCCCTGACGATCTGGAGTTGATGGTCGTCGACGTGCTCGCCAAACTCCCTGTAACGCGGAACTGCAATACACTTTTTACTAAACCTAAGAGCTGAAAAGAGGGAGCCTGCTCCGCCGTGTGTTATAATCAAGTCAGCTTTTTTATAATAATCATCCATTTCTTTTTTTGAGCAGAATCTGAAAAATTGTGTATTTCTCGGAATGTGTCTTGTATTTCCAATTTGCATTACAATATCTTCGTCAATCCGTTCTGCGAGAGAATCAACGCTTTTTATCAGCCGGTCGAACGCCCCTTTTGAGATAGTTACGAAAATCATTTTATTGCCACAGTAATGAGTGACTTGTATATCGGGAAAAATCTTCCGATCTTTTTTACTTTAATGATTTTAAACCCGTTTTTTGAAATGACTTCTTTCAGGGATTTTTCCGTGAAAAAACGTATGTGCGGCCCTTCAATCGAAAAATGAGTGTCGAAGTTATGAAAACATATGAGAATATTTTTAAGTAAGCTGTGATAGGGGGCGGTTACGATTATCGTGCCACCTATTTTAAGAGCCTTATGAAGTTTATTTAAAACCTCATTTACATCAAAGAGGTGTTCTAAAACATCACCGCAGTAGATTACGTCGAATTCTCCAGCATATTCTCTCAATCTTTCCGTTTTTTCAAATTTCAATTCAGGGTAATTCTTACTCGCCTTTTTTAGGGCGTTCTCGGAGATGTCCATACCCGTGATATTCGAGCTTTTCCGAGATAGTAGGGCGGTTGTGTAACCTTGACCGCAGCCGAAATCCAAGACCTTGCTGGAGGGTTCAATGTATTTCAATACCAGGATCGTTCGCATACGAGTGAGATCATCATTTTCCATGTCTTTTTCATGGTATCTATCATAGTAGCATTCAAACACTTCTTTCATATTAGATTACCAGAATATTTTGCTTTTTTCCCGTACACCCTGAGCAGCGGTTCCCATTGAACGAAAAAATAGTCTGAGATGGGGTACACTAGCCGTCCTGTGTTTGACTTAGAGGACACTCTCGCGGCAGACTCGATGTATATGAGTTTCGAACCGAATAATTTACTTAAAAACATGAATGGAACACATACTATTGCTCCAGTGGATATAACGTAGTCCGGTCTTTCCATGTGGAGTATCCGAAGTGATTCGATAATATTTTTTATTAATCTGCGGATATTAATCCCTTTTTTATTGTCTTTTCTATGGAAGGAAGTCAGATAGTAATCGGCCATGTCTTCGGTATCGACTTCCTTTGCGGTAACGAAAAAAGGGTTACACTCTTTAAATTCACCAATGAGTGGTTGCATTTCCGTAAAATGGCCGCCACCACTACTGATCAAACAGATTTTTTTCCCTTTCATTTAAAAGTATCAAAGATTTTCTCTTGACTTATTAATTATGCTTTTTACGTGTTCGAC
>JBDRAY010000155.1:0-9755 GCA_043823295.1 Methanobacteriota archaeon
CTTTGACTTAGCTGGCATAATACCACCAAAAAGAAATTAGGAAGATGATAATAAAAACTATTCTTGGGCTAGTATCCTGATTATTTCGCGGCGGGCGTTTTCAAGCTCGACTTCGAGAAGGCCGCGGTTGGCAAGTGCGGGCACTATGGCGACGAGGGCGGTGTCCATGCCGGGGAGGATGAAGAAGAGGACGTCCCACTCTCCGAGTTCGAAGTAGATTTTGTCGAGGCCGTAGTCGGTGTAGTGGCTTATGACGTCGAATAGGGCGTCTATCGTGCCTTTAAGAGTCCCCCAAATGTTTATTACTTCCTCGCGGAATTCGTCGGATAGGGGGAAGATTCCTTCAAGGTTTTTGCGGACGACGCCGCACTGGTGGACGTCTTCAAGCTGCATGAGATCGGTTCGAAGGACATGTAGGATGGCCTCTTGTTTAGACTCCATATAGTGAAGTTATGGGAGAGAATAATAATAAAGGAGGGTTTTTATTAGATTAATCCCTTCTTTTCCATGTGTTTGACGTAGACTCCGTTTTCGTTGAATTCCAGCATCTTGCTGGTGAGGCTGTGTTTGATGGTCCTCATTTTCCGGATTTTGAAGGTGCGGGTGTCCATGGCCTCGTTTGCGCGCACGATGAGGACTCCGTCAGAGATGTATTCTTCAACGCCGAACTTGCTGATGCCGTCGTCTTCAAGCATTTCAGAGATGACGAGGCTGGTCAGCTTGCTGGATTTAAGCTCGCTGTTCATGTTGACGAGCATTTTACGGATGTCCTGGGGTTTCTCGACAAAAACGTTTAGTGCACTGAGGCTGTCGATTGCGATACGTTTCGCGCCGATCTTCCTGGCTGCTTCGGCGGCAAGGCCTATGACTTTTTCCAGGTCGAATTCCCCTGGAAGGAGGCTGAAGCTCTTCTGCGGCGTGATAGGTAAGGTGGATATGAAGTCTTTCAAGCCAATCTTGGAAAGGGACGTGTCGATCAAGAGTAGTTTCCCCTCCTCCTCGTACTTTTGAAGGTCCATGCCGAACCGCTTCATGTCGGCGCGGATTTCGTCGCTGTTTTGCTCAAGGGTTACGAAAACCCCGTTTTCCCCGTACTTTTCGATTCCGTTCACGAGGTATTGAACCGCGAAAGTGGTTTTTCCGGTTCCGCAAGTTCCTGCGAGAAGGATAACTCTTCCGCGCGGGAATCCTCCGTCAAGTAATTCATCGAGTCCTTCAATGCCCGTCGGGCACCTATCATTTAAGTCAACCATTTTAACCTCACCTACATTAGTTATTTGATGGATGATATAAAAGCGCAAGTAAAATCAGTCGGGAAGTGTTTGGGCGCTTGCATGCGTTTCCAGCACCCGGGTCAACGCTTTGTGAAGGCTTTCTCCCGCGGAGACGATGCCGTGGTTTTTAATGACGACGTAAGAATTCTTTTCAATCAAGTCTGCGACCTCCTGGGCTTGGCGGCCGGTCCCGTACTCGGTCTCGCTAGTGGTTGGAAGGCCGAGGGTCAGCCCCAGCTCGACGATTAGTTGGTCGTGGACGTGGATTACTGCTTGAATGCTAGGGTATTTCGCGTAGATGAGCCAGTGCATCGGAGTCTCGCTCGAAGGCTCAAGGGTGCCGAAAGCCCTGGCGGTTTTCCCGTCAAAGGAGTAGACTTCGACCAAATCCCCTGGCCCTAAATCCCCCTTGTTTTTCCCGCCCGGAGTAATCAGCATGCCTTTCTCGGTTCGGACTGAAATGTTCCCGGCGTTTTCAGGTGTTAAGCCCAAGTCATTCAGTCTCTTTCCGACAGTTAGGATTTCTTCCTCCAATAACTTGTTTGTGGGATCTCCACCCATGAACTCTGTTTTAAACTTCCTGCCGACATATTCCTCTGCCATATATTCTATACTTTAATTCCTGCTTTTTTATACAGTGTTTTCAAGTCGATGTTCGCTCTGATGAGCTTTTTCATCCGGGCGAGTTTTACCCCCTCCCAGGCTGTGAGGCGGTCGATGAGGTCTTCTATGAGGTATACTGCCGTGACGGTGTCGTGGGGTATGAGGATTATCGGGGTTCCCGTCTCTTCGGCGCGGGCGAGTATTTGGGATGATGGCCTTAAGTTTCCGGTCAGGATTATGCATTTTGTGGGTGTTTCAAGGGCTGTGAGGATCAGGTCCGAGCGGTCTCCGCCAGTGATTACGGCTTTGTCTGTTGTCCGCCTGAAGTAGCGGAGGGCGTGGTCGGGCGACATGGCGCCCACTATGAAGGATTTGACTAGCTCCCCCTTGTTTTCCTCGCAGCAGATTATGTTTCCTGAAAGTTCGGTTGCTATGTCTTCGACGCTTGCGGACTTGAGGATTGTGTCTTCGGGGATTATCCCCAGGACTTCAATCTTCTTCTTTTTAAGGAAGGGTGCGACGGTTTTTCTGATTCTCGATGCGTGTTTCGATGATACTCCGGTAAAGACTACGCCGATTATTTTCCGTAAGTCTCCGATAAGCTTCACGTCGCTTAAGACGCGATCTAAGACGTAGTCTGAGTCATAGTTGGCGACAAGGATTATCTTCGCATCTAAGAGACTTATGATTTGCGGGTCTGAGAGGCCGAAGATTGAGCCTCCGCCGATGTCTCCCATGCCTTCAAGGAGCATGACGTCCTTGCCCTTGGCAAGTTTCGTAAATGCTGACTTGATTTTTCCCTTAAGGTTGGGTTTTTTCCCGGAGAGAGTGGCTTTAACTAGATCGTCGGATACGAGAAGCGGGCAGATAAGCTCGGGAGACTCTGAAAGCCCCAATGCTTCGCGCATTTTCACTGCGTCGTCTTCGTAAGTGGTTTTTCCGAGGGTTCTTGCGAGGTTGCCGACAGGCTTCATGTAGCCTACAGACAGGCCGCGGTCTTTGAGTATTGAGCCTAATCCAACGCAAAGCGCGCTTTTCCCCGACTTTGATTCACTTGATCCTATGAACACATTCTTCATTTCAATTACCTCTATTTTGTTTACTCCTTAATTACTTTTTCGGCGAGGACCATTCTCGCATCCACTACGATGCAACCTTTGCCTTCATCGAATATTTTGATGGGGTTGAGATCGAGTTCGAGTATTTCAGGGTGATCTGATGCGAGCCTGGACACTCGAAGGAGGACGTCTATGAGTGCGCTTAAGTCTGAGGGTTTTTCACCGCGGACTCCGGAGAGGATTTTAAAGCCTTTCACTTCAGAGACCATGGTTTTAGCTTCCCGCATGTTTAAGGGCGCAACCCTGAAGGAGACATCCTTTAATACTTCAACGTATATTCCGCCGAGTCCCGCCATGACTATGGAGCCTATCTGGGGCTCGCGGCTCACCCCGACTATGACTTCGCGGCCTTGCGAGACCATCTCTTGTACGAATACTCCATCAATCCTGGCCTTTGGCATGAATTTTCTGGAGTTAAATAGGATTTTGTTGTAGGCTGCATCAAGGTTTTCCTCGGATACGTTCAAGGCGACAGCGCCGAAATCCGACTTGTGGAGGATGTCGGGGGATGCGACCTTAAGAACCACTGGAAAGCCGATTTTTCCTGCGACCCTCTTCGCCTCCCTCTGGGAGGATACGAGAGCGCTTTTTAGGGTTCGGATCCCGTAAGACTCGAGAAGCTCGAAAGATTCCATGCCGAAAGCCACGTGACCTGAATCATAGAAGTTTGAAATGATTTTAGATGCCTGCCCCTCATTTATCTTCGATAGTCTTGGAGGCTTCAAATGCTTAAACTTTCGAATCCGAGAGTATTGCACTAAAGCAGCGGCAACCTCGGCGGCACGCTCGGGGTAAGGATAGTTTGGGATGCCGGAATCCTTAAGTGCTTTAATACCCCCCTCCATGTTGACTCCGCCCATAAAGCATGCGATGAAAGGTTTCCCTGATTTTCGGGCAACTCGGGCGATGGCTTTTCCAATAGCTTGTGCGTCCGTCATGGCCTGTGGCGTCAGCACGCAGATGACTGCGTCAACGTTGCGGTCCAAAAGAGCTGTCTTGCAGGCGCAGGCATAACGCTCCATACCCGCATCCCCCAAGACGTCGACGGGATTGTAGATGTTGGCGCTCGGCGGCAGACAGTTTTTAAGTTTCTTCAACGTGGATTTTGAAAAGGAGGCGAGTCTCAACCCCCTCCTGTCGCAGGCGTCGGTCGCCATGATTCCCGGCCCCCCAGCATTGGTGATGATGGCGACCCGGTCTCCCTTGGGAAGCGGTTGGGACGCAAATACTTGGGCGTAATCGAAGAGTTGTTCCCCGGATTCCACGCGTATTACTCCGGACTGTTTGAATGCGGCGTCGAAGGCGCTGTCAGATCCTGCGAGCGCTCCGGTGTGTGAGGCTGCGGCGCGGGCTCCGGCTTGCGTGCGGCCGCTTTTCAAGACTATTACTGGTTTTTTCCTGGTGACCTTGCGGGCGACGCGCATGAATTCTTGACCGTCAACCAGGCTTTCAAGGTATCCAAGGATGACCTTGGTTTTAACGTCTTTTGAAAAGAGGTTCAGGAAGTCGTTTTCATTCAAGTCGGCCTTGTTTCCGAGGGATACGAACTTTGAGAATCCGACCTCCTCTTTTTCGGCCCAGTCGAGTATCGCAGTGCAAAGCGCGCCGGACTGGCTCATAAACGCGATGTTTCCGGGAAGGGGTTTTTGGTTTGCGAAGGTGGCGTTAAGGCCTGAGTGAGTGTTGATTATTCCAAGGCTATTCGGACCCACGATTCGAATCCTGTTTTTCCTGGCGATCTCCATGCACTCATGCTCAAGGCGCGCGCCTTCGGGGCCAGTCTCCTTAAAGCCTGCGGAGATGATGACCGCTGTTTTGATTTTCGCCTTGCCGCAATCAGCAAGGACGGAAGCGACGATCTTCGACGGGACGATTATGACTGCCAAATCGATCTTGCGGCCGATGGAAGAGACTGAGGGATGGCAGTTAAATCCCTGAAGGCGCTTGTAGTGCGGGTTGACGGGATAGATTCTCCCACGGAAGGATTTCTTCAAGTTTTCAACGACTGCGTAGCCCACCTTACTCTTGTTGGAAGACGCGCCAACCACGGCAACAGACTTAACGTCAAAGATAGAATGCTTCACAGGAAAATTATTAGATGAGTGGGAAATAAATGTGCGAGCTAGAAAGAGGGGTGTTGAATGATAACCTTACTGAAACCAGCCTGCTTTTATTCCCCCACTCCTTTTAATATGGTGCGATAAGAATGAATTGGCTTAGAATATATGCCAAAAAAACATAGGCTGAAAACAGGATGATTATGGACAAGATTATTGTCAAGGGTGCGCGGGAGCACAACCTCAAGAATATTGACGTTGAGATACCACGGAACAAGCTCGTGGTGATAACAGGCCTTTCGGGTTCGGGGAAGAGCTCGCTCGCCTTCGATACATTGTATGCTGAAGGACAGCGCAGGTACGTGGAGTCGCTCTCCTCTTATGCCAGGCAGTTTCTAGAGCTTATGGAAAAGCCTGACGTGGATTACATTGAGGGTTTGTCTCCGGCTGTTGCGATAGAGCAGAGGGCTGCGAGCAGAAACCCACGCTCGACTGTTGCGACTGTGACCGAGGTTTATGATTACATGCGGCTTTTGTGGGCGAGGGTTGGTAGTCCGCATTGTCCGAGTTGTGGGAAAAAGATTAGTGTTCAGACGAAGGAGCAGATTGCGGATAATATCTTGGACTTGCCGTTTGAAGGGAAAGTTCGGATTCTCGCCCCGATAGTGAGGGATCGTAAGGGAGAGTATTCAAGGCTTTTCGAAGACCTTTTGAAGGACGGGTTCACTGAGGTGGTAGTGAACGGGAAAACCAGGGAGTTGGAGGAGGAGATTACGCTCGACAAGTATAAGAAGCACAGTATTTCAGTGGTTTTGGATTCGTTGAAGACGGGTCCTGACGAGCGTGTCAGGTTGCTTGATGCTGTGGAGACTGCTTTAAAGTTGTCTAAGGGTTATGTTGAGGTTTCGGGTCAGGAGGGTAAAAGCCTTCTTATGAGCGAGCAGTTGGCGTGCGTCACATGCGGGATTAATTTCGAGCAGCTTGAGCCCAGAATGTTTTCATTTAATAATCCGCACGGAGCGTGTCCGGAGTGCCAGGGTATTGGGGTTAAGATGGAGTTCGATCCCGACTTGATAATCCCGGACAAGAACACGTCTTTGGCTGAGGGTGCGATTTCGGCTTGGGGCGGCAAGCTTGAAAGCTGGTACATGCGGCAGATGACTCAGACTGCAGACGCTTATGGGATAGACATTCACGTACCGGTTAAGGATTTGCCACAAGAGCATTTGGATGTGATTTTACACGGATCTGTTGGTAAAAACATCAAGTTCGTTTACAAGTCGAAAAACAGGAATGCGAGGTTCGAGTACGAGGGAAGCTATGAGGGAGTGATCCCGAACCTATCCCGAAGGTATCGGGAGACGCAGTCAGAATACATGAAGGAGAAGCTCCACTCGTATATGAGCACCAGCGAGTGTACGGGGTGTCATGGAGACAGGCTTAAAACCGAAAGCCTTTCCGTTACCGTCGGAGGTAAGAATATCGCAGACACGTCGAAGATGTCTGTAGCCGACGCCTTCATATTCTTTTCAAAGCTTAAGCTTCCCGAGAAGGAGACGGTGATTGCGAAACAGATTCTTAGGGAGATAAATACTAGACTGTCTTTCCTTGTTGCAGTGGGTTTGGAGTACTTGACGCTCGATAGGACTGCAGGGTCTCTTTCAGGGGGAGAGTCGGAGCGAATCAGGCTTGCAACGCAGATTGGCAGCCAGCTCGTCGGAGTCTTGTATATTCTGGATGAGCCGAGCATTGGATTGCACCAGCGGGATAATCACAAGCTCCTTGAGACTTTGAAGAGGCTTCGGGATTTGGGAAATACGGTCATAGTCGTTGAACACGATACTGAGACCATCTTGACCGCGGACTACGTGATAGACTTGGGGCCCGGCGCCGGAGTGCATGGGGGAGAGCTGGTTGCTTGCGGAACGCCAAAGCAGGTCATGAGGAACAGTAAAAGTTTGACAGGGCAATACTTGTCAGGGAGAAAGATGATTCCGATACCAGGATCTCGGAGGAGGGGTAACGGACGGTTTATTAAGCTTTACGGGGCATCATGCCACAACCTGAAGAACATCGACGTCTCAATTCCGTTGGGAACTTTTACCTGTGTGACGGGAGTCTCAGGGTCGGGGAAAAGCTCGCTTGTAAACGAGACTATCGCGCCGCTTTTAGAGCGGGAGATTTACAGGTCGAGGCGCAAGGTCGGTAAATTCGAGAGAGTTGATGGGGTCGGAAATATCGACAAGATAGTGACGATCGACCAGTCACCCATCGGGAGGACTCCAAGGTCTAATCCCGCA
This sequence comes from Methanobacteriota archaeon, assembly GCA_043823295.1. GTDB lineage: Archaea > Altiarchaeota > Altiarchaeia > IMC4 > SCGC-AAA252-I15 > SCGC-AAA252-I15. The sequence goes on from JBDRAY010000155.1 coordinate 7,353, forward strand.
ACTTACACGAATATTTTCACTCCGATAAGAGAGCTTTACGCAAGCCTTCCCGAGTCGAAGGCCCGCGGATACAAGCCTGGCCGGTTCAGCTTCAACGTCAAGGGAGGCAGGTGCGAGGCCTGTGAGGGAGGCGGGATGATAAAGATCGAGATGCATTTCCTGCCCGACATTTACGTTACCTGCGACCAGTGCAAGGGGGGGCGATACAACGAAGAGACCCTGGAAATACTCTTTAAGGGAAAGAACATCTCCAACGTATTAGAAATGACCGTTGAACAAGCCCTCGAATTCTTCAAAAATATTCCCCAGCTTAAGAGAAGACTAAAGCTAGTTTCAGACGTGGGTTTAGGATACATCACGCTAGGACAATCTGCAACAACACTCTCCGGCGGGGAAGCGCAGAGAATCAAAGTGTGCCTGGAGCTTGGGAAGAAGGGGACGGGAAGGACGCTATACGTTCTGGACGAGCCTACGACTGGCCTCCACCTAGACGACATAAACAAGCTTCTTGAAGTCTTGGGAAGGCTCGTTGAAGCTGGAAACACAGTCATAGTCATAGAACACAACCTGGACGTCGTAAAGACCGCCGACCATATAATAGACCTCGGCCCCGACGGAGGAGACTACGGCGGAAACATAATCGCAGCCGGAAAACCCGAAGACGTCGCCAAAAACCCGAAAAGCTATACGGGACAATACCTTAAGAAAATCCTGGAAATTTAAGATTGTATTCCCAAAAAAGTAACATATGCCAATCGTCACTGAGAAGAAGGCCCCACACAAGACTGTAGATGCCCCTGCTAAACCACTGGAGACTGCAGATACTCCTGCTGAACCAGTTCATGAATTGATGGAGGAGCGACTTCACTGGTTGTTTCGGATGAAAAGCAGGGAGTTTTTCAGGGAGGTCGGAAGGCATGATAGGAAGGGTGTGGCTGTTAGACAGGGTACTAGAAGAAGGCTGGATAGGGGTCTTGACTCTATGGAGGGGATGCTTTTAACCCATCCTGCCGAGGAGGGCATCATAGATTTCTTTAAGGGTGTTAGCGAGGTTGCGAGGATTGGCGACCATACGAAAAGCTTTGTTAAGGAGAAGACTGACAGGTTGCTGGATTCCCCGCAGGTTAAGGAACGGCTTGGTGATCGGGTCGAGGAATACAGGAGTTTCAGGGATTTTGTTTTAGAGGATTCTGGAGGAGACGCTGCGTTTGATTTCAGTAAAAGAGATTTCGAGCTGTACCGTTTAGAGGGGCCAGAAGAGCTTAGGAGAAAGCAGGAGATGCTAAGAGAGGGTATCGGTTATGTCAGGGAGAATATGGTGGGTTTTTTTGAAGGGGGTGTGAGAGAGTTCGCCCCAGATGTATCTGAAGATAAACTTAAGGTTGTAAGTGACAGGCTTTCGAAAATCCTGGAACCTGGAGGTATGAAATTTATACTTTGCCCAAACAGTGTTTTTCAACGCCTTCAAGGGTCAGGATTATATGTAGCAACAGCCCATGGAGATAGTGTTAGAGTGTATTCTTCAATGATTACTGACGACCAGAAGATGCGGAGAGTGCTTTTCCATGAATTATTCCATAATCTAACCCCCTCTCAGGAAAAAGGAGAGATTCCTGATTTTTTAAGGACAAATATTTCTAAAAGAAGCCATTTGAGTGAGGGACTGTCAGAATTTCTAACCTGCCTCACAGCAGGCCAAGACAAAAAAGGGGAAGTCTCACAACAACCAGGCTATCGAAATAGTACCACAGTTATGTATGCAATTGTAAACCAAGATAGGATAAGCTCGATGGATAGTTTGTTAGATGCTGTCTCAGATAACAACACATACAAGCTAGGTTTGGATTTACACAGGTTTTCTTTCGGATTGTTCCCAAAAGTATTTCCGGATACTGACTTACTGCATAGACTAACAGCAGGATTATTTGGGGATGCAACTCTGAAACCGGATTTCGGTATGAAACCTTTCCGAAATCTTTTAAGAGCATTAGACAAAAAAGGGGTATCTTTTGATGAGTGTATTTCAGGGGCGGGCAGGTTCGGACTACACCCTTACCGTAAAATGGCTTACCATGATTTGAGTAAAGATGACTATGAAAATGCGGTTTTAGCGGCTGACAAAGACGTGGAATTGAATCCAGACAATCCTGTAAGTCTCCGTGCGAAGGGTAATTTATACCAAATAGCGCATGAACGTGGATTTAGAAGGACAGGAAATGGGTCAGATGATTCACTTTTAATGGAATCAGAGCAGTTGATTTTACGGGCAATTAACTTAGACCCAAAAAATTCAATGGGACATTATGAACTTGGATGGGTACAAGAAGCAGGTGGGAAATTCGATGATGCATTAAACTCTTTCAAAAAAGCACACGAACTTGAGCCATCCGAGCAAATACACCT
>JBDRAY010000156.1:0-6259 GCA_043823295.1 Methanobacteriota archaeon
TGCCCACGGTGAGTATGTTACTCATCTCAATTTCTGATTCAGATTCACCCGAATCCAACACGAGTTTCTTGTTAGTCACTAAAACAACGCCTTCAGACCAACTCTCACCCCCGACTAAACCGAAAAACAGCTTGAACACACTACTCTTTGAAAGAGGGCTTTTCTTCACAAATTCAAGCTCATACTTGCCTAACGGAATCTCTAAACCCAGTTCAAAAATTTCTTGATGATACTGCGAGTATATGGGCTGGATTCTCGACAAAATCTTCTTCCAAGTATTATATGCACCGTACTTGTCCTCTACCACCTCGACCATGTCCATCAAAAGCTCGAAGAATTGTGCTCTAGCCTTAGATGGTACATCCCCGTCCACTTCAAGCAATCCGTCGTGGGTGGCGTGTACCCCAATCTTGTATTTATCCTCTATTTCCGTGGCTGAGTGAGCTGCCCTTGCGAGTACGAGCTTCTTGTTTTCAGGGTGTTTAATGCCCTCCAGGAAAGTGTTTATGAAGCCTAAGTAGATTAAAACGCCTGTATCTATTCTGTTGGATATTTCCATCGGCTTGCAGTTACTCGATTTTAGATATCATGCCCGTTTTTGCGGATATTAGTATGCCGTCCTTGTCTATTACGAAAGGGAACATGCTAAGGGAATGGTTTGTGTCCCTCATCTTCAAGACTTCCAGAACTCGGACTCTGTCGTTTTTCCGTGGGAGTAAATACAAGTTTATAACCCCGTCTGATGCGAATTCTTCTATCGTGTAGCTTGCATCCTCCCTCCTTGCGTACGATTTTTCACTTGTAACGATAGTCGTGCAGTTTAATGAACTTAAGAATTCATACAATTCGATGAGGTTGTTTCGGTAGGCATCCTCGTTTCTAAAGTAAAGGCGCATAAGAGTTAAACTATCGATGACTACGCGCTCTATCCCGTGTTGATTTACGTATTCACCAATAATTGAGTTTATGTTGTCGTAGTCGTTCCTCTGAATCCTGGTGACAATAATGTTTTTGTTCAAATGCTTGTCCCAATCCCACTTGAAAAGAATCTTAGCGCTGTCGACAACTCTTTCTGGGGATACTTCCAGCGAGACGAATAATCCCTTCTGATTGTACTTTTCCGCACCCTTGTAAAGGTACTCGTAGCTCATAATCGTCTTGCCCGTACCCGGACCGCCTGTTACAAGGACGTGCCTGTTCTTAACTAATCCGCCATTTAATATATCATCAAGACCTTGAATGCCTGTTGGAACTCTGTCAGCCATAGAAAACACCTTCAATTTTTTACACTAAAACATTAGATTAACTGTATAAAATACACTTAATAAAAATGGATGATTGCAAGGTCTACGAACTCGTAAAACAGATTCCTTCAGGCTCGGTTTCAACCTACAAGGAAGTTGCAAAAGCCGTGGGAAAACCAAGGTCTGCGAGGCCTGTCGGGAAAATATTGTCTAAGAACCCAGACCTTATTAAAACCCCCTGCCACCGTGTCGTACACTCCGACGGGAGGGTTGGCGGCTACGCCTGCGGCGTTTCAGAGAAAACCCGGCTCTTGAAGTCGGAGGGAGTCCGCATCGAAAACGGGAGGATTGTGGAATTCCCGAAGAAATTGTTCAAGGAGTTTCATGCGCCAAATTCAGGCGGAACCCAATACAGCCGTTGACGGAACGCTTTTAGCTGCCGAAACCATCACTTCGAAAAGAGGGTGGTTTTGCGAAAGCATTAGAAAGTCGGGTGCTGCGACAGGATAAGCGTTCGGGCTAGTCTTTTCAACTAATCCAGATTTTCTTGCAGCTAACTGGTCTTCGAGCGTCCAGGCCAGCGAGTCGCCCTCCCAGATTCCTGTCGGCTGCATTGCGGTTGGGCCGAGGATTTCGCGGGCGAACCGTCCGACAGCCCTCGCATCCTTAGGCTTCACCCACTTCACAGGAGAATCCACGCTGATTCCTACCAACACCCCCCTCTCGCGCAACCCGTCAATGAGCCGGCTCTCGTATCCTTGGAGGAACGGGAAGTGGTCTTGGACGAGCCGCTCGTCCATCGACTCGTGGGTGAGCACCGGCACCGCTCCCGCGTCTGCCAGTTCGCCGGCTATCCTTTCTGTGAGCTGAAGCGACGCTTCAAGTATTTTGTCTGCGTACTCCACTTCACCTGCGTATTGTGGATCTTGTTCGTAAGCTTCTCCGCTTTCCTTAAGCTTTGCGAGAGTTCCTAACGCTCCCCGATAAAGCTTGTTTGAGTCCGCCATCGCGAGCGTCGCGTCCAACACACCTCCGACTTTCACCAATACAATCGAGTCTGGGTTTTCCCCCCTGATTTTTCGGACGGCCTCGCAGTATGCTGGCAGGGGGTAGTTTCCCGCGTCCACGCCGCCTGCTTCCGCAGGCGTCAACGGCATTACGCCTTTATCGTTGAAGAAGTCCCACACGGCTTTAACCTCCTGGGGGGTCGTCCACCGTTTGGGGGATGTTGTCATGAGCATGTTCGGAAGACGTGGTCTACTGATTACATTTTGTGCGTTGATTTCCAGCCAGCCTGCACGGGGCACGGCAAGTACTGCTTGTTCAGCACCCCTGAGCGTGATATCCGTCAGGGATGGGTCGTAGGGCAGTGTGATGACCGCAACTGCCGCGTCAGTCCGCGAGGCCGCTTGCGCGAGATCCTCGCTTGTGGTTTTAAGGTTGCCTGCCTCATCATATTTTTCTGGGTAAACTGGAAGCTCGACGGGAAGAAACCCACTTTCATAAGTCTGGTGGGCCCGCATCTTTCCTATGATGTCTCTGCCCCCTAAACCTCTCGCAGACGGTATTACAGCCTCCTCGATCATATATTAAATTAAGAAGGGTAACTTAATAAGATGGAAGAGAAACAGGATGAAAAGACGTGCAAGTGCGGGATAACGACGTGTGGTTGCCGGTCGATCGCATTTGCGATTTTGGCTGGCTTAATCCTCTATTTTGCGGCGAAGTACTTGCTCGGCCTTTAAAGGATTTAACGGGATGATAAGATGTGCGGTCGCTTCAGCTTAATCTATAATCTCGAGGAACTGAAAGAGAGATTTCGAATACAGCAGATAAAGCTTTCCTGGAATCCCAGATACAATATTGCGCCGACTCAGGACGTTCTCGCAGTCTTCGAAGACAGTGGGGAGCTTGTCGCAGACTCTTTTACGTGGGGTCTAGTACCTCACTGGGCGAAGGAAGCAAGGCTTGGAGGTCTCATTAACGCCCGCGCGGAATCCGCTGACGAAAAGCCGAGCTTCCGCGAATCATTTAAGAATCGCCGATGCCTGATACTGGCCTCCGGATTTTTCGAGTGGCGCAAGTTTTCCGGCGGAAAACAACCCTACTTTATTAAACTTAAGTCTGGAGACCCCTTCGCATTCGCAGGGCTCTTTGACATCTGGCATGACGAACTTAAAACCTGCACCATCCTTACGACAAAGCCGAATGCAGTCGTAAAACCCATACACGAGCGGATGCCCGTGATCCTGTCTCCTGAAAGCGAAAATTCTTGGCTTGAGTTTTCCGACGTGGATTCACTCAAAAAACTTTTAACACCTTACCCTCCCGAAGAGATGGAGGCTTACCCCATTTCTAAGGAAGTTAACAACCCCGAGACTGAGGGATCCACCATCATAGAGCGCATTCAACTTAAAGGCGACGTTTCCGACCAGAAAAATTTGTTCGACTATACTTAGTTTGAAATGACTTTTAATATCATCGTGATCCAAGAAGCATTCATCACCTAAGAACTATTCCTTCCCTTTAATAAGCTTTCAAAGCTCGCTTTCGCCGTGCAGCCATAGGATACTTTCCACATTAAGCTCAGTGTCGAATTTCCCGTTTACTGCATCCGCTACGTCACCCCAGCTCCCACCGGAGTTCGCAATAGGAGCATGCACTTCGTCAAAACCGGCGAGCAACTCCTCAAGCTTATCTTCAGGCAAATCTGGTTTCTTGAATTCATGACCCTTTCTGACCGTGATTTTACCCATATCCTATTAATCTGATTTCAAGAATATTAATCGGGGAGATACATCCAAATCTTCTGTTGCACTCCGGCTTCAAGGCTTTCAGTGATTTCCTTTCGCGTGTATCCGAACACGTTGAAAAGTGTCTCGGTGGCCCGTACGAGAAGCTCCACATATTTTCCGGCGTCGTATCCCCCGTCGGAAAGCTCTACCGGCTGGTATCTGGCTTGCACGTGCCTGCTCTTCGAATCCCTTATCACGTAGCGGATACTGTCTCCCGGCTGCTTTTCAAAGTTTATTTTCGCAAGCTTTTCGGTCACGACTTTCTGGACGCTGTTTCCACTGTACTTGCTCTTGGAAATCCGCTTGGAGATCACGAGGTCCGGCAATTCGACTTCGCCCTCTCGAACCCTTCGGGCATATCCCCGTAGAATACCTATGCACTCTGGAACCACCTGCAGAAATTCCAGCTCACTCTCCGCCTTCGAAAGAAGCGCAAGCATCTCCTCCTGCATACTGTTCATGATCGGGGGGCTGTCTGCGCGGCGCAGCTCGATGCCGCGGACCTTAACTTTCCCGTCCTCGAAAACGCCGTAGTATCTGTTTGGAACGGGCGAGCGAAGCCTGTCAACCGACGGGGAAAATATAATCCACTTGTAGATTCCCTCGTTTTTCACAGGGATCGTAAGCTTCCGCTCGATAATCTTGCACAACCCATCCACGTCACCCTCTCTTACACCCTTCTTTTTCACCCACAAACTGTCCACTATCCCGTGGACTACTTCAAAGCCTTCGTCTTCCGCGATGTCTTTTGCTGAGAGCAGAAGCTCGCGCGCAAACGCGGTAATCGATTCGTGCGCTTCAATCCGTCCGAAACGGCTTTTCCTAAATCCCATGTATCCGAAGGATGTTACGAGAATCCACTTCAACACGTTCGCCATGTTCCTGTAGCGGGCTAAACCTGTTTTCTCATAAAGCCGCTTGTACTCCTGCCTCCGCTCGATTATCGGCTCGAGAATTATCGGCGTCAAACCCCTCCTCCTCCTGCATACGTGGTATCCCAGCTCGGGAACCACCCGATTATCCCTGCAGCACTTGCAGAGCACGGTCTCCCCGCTAATATTCTCGTTTACCATGATGTGCGGGTACATGCTCGCAAAGTCTATTTCAGCCACATCCGTGTGAAACCCCACTTCAGGCGAGAAAATAAATCCTCCTTTATCAGATTCAAACAGCCTCCACCCAGTCTTAAAGTCCTCAACAATATTCTGCTTGTAAGGCACGCCATAACCCATCATGTAGGCCGTATACACTTGAAGGTTCGTTATCGCAGCACCCGGGGAAAGCCTTGCAATCTTTTGCACGTGCATGAAAGTAAGCCTGGCAAGCTCGAAAACCCCGTCCAAACCACCCTCCCTGTACAAGAAACTGCCAGAATCAATGTGAAGCCTCCCCTTCAGGTAGTGTGCGGGAGGCCGCTTCACAACCCTCCCATAGCTGAAGTAAGACTTGGTGTCCCGTCTTCTAAACTGCGACTTCTCCCTTCCAAACTCAAAGCCAACACTATAAACCCCAAACCTGTGCAAAAGATAGTCGATGGCATACGCGTCCCCGTCCTCCAAAACCACGACATCCGGGTCAAAAAGCTCGAACGCGCGCTTGAAAGAATCGAGGATGTCCCGCTCACCCCCTGAAAACTCCACTCCATTAAACGAAATGCTTGAAAGCTTACAATCAAAGTCTATGAGCGGTGTATACTCGGATCTTACAGATATCTCGCACACCTTAAAGTCCGGGTCCTCGCAGTCTGCGAGCTTGCTTATCCCCGTTATCTCGTCTCCGTCCAACTCGACTTCAACAACGCTTAAAGGGTGCACTTTTTTCTCGAACATCCACATCTGCGACGGCTCGATGTCCGCGTTGAATATCCTGTACCCGTATCCCCCAATCTTTTCGATCTCTCTCACAACGTGCGGCAGCGTTGTGAGAAACCTTATCCTTACTTCAACGACCGTTATAAGCCTGTCAGACTCGAAATCACGTATGGTTGCAAGATCACAATCAAGTCGCATCTCCCGCAAGGCAGCAAGAACTTCATCATTGCTCTCGCCCTTGACGTGTATCCTCGAAGTGTACGGCGCCCACGCCGGGAACATCCCCTCGCACGTCTTGAACCAGACTATAATCCGATCTCGTACGTGATAAGAGTCTACCAGCAAAGCCTTCATCTCGCAATTCCTCAATCTCTTTTTGCATTTCAAGAAGCATTGACACCAGCATGAC